>JACDBO010000447.1 GCA_013694885.1 Chloroflexia bacterium
CGCGCGTGGAACGGCGCGGTGATCGGGATGACGGCGATGCCGGAGGCGCGTCTGGCGCGGGAAGCGGGGCTCTGCTACGCGACGGCGGCGATGGTGACCGATTACGACGTCTGGCACGACACGGAAGTGGATGTCTCGGTTGAGGCGGTGATCCGGGTGCTCCACGACAATATCGAGACAAGCCGCTCTATCGTCCGCGACCTCGCCCGCGCGGGTTTGCCGGCGCGGGACTCGTGTGGTTGCGCGAGCGCCTTGTCCGCCGCGGGGGTCACCGCGGCGGAGGCGATGGACGCCGGGATGCGCGCCCGCCTGGCCCTCCTCCTCGACGGTCTCGGCACATGACGGCGCACGAGGTTGCGGGATGATCCGCACCGGGTTCCGACCGACCCTCCGCCTGACCGAGTTTCAGCTGCTGATCTCGCCGGGGCTGCTGGCGATCGTCGGGCTGCTGATGATCTTCCTGGTGCCGCGCGGTCTGGTGCGGTGGACGTGGGGTGACATCTGGGTCAGCCTCGCTTTTGCCGGGCTGGCTCTGGCGATCAGTATCACGTTCGGGTTGCGGGGATTCCGGGGCGATCAGGTGCTGCTGCCGATCACGGCGACGCTGGCCGTGATCGGGTTGCTGATGATCCAGCGGCTGCATCCAGACCTGGCCCGGCTCGACGACGGCTACGCCGCACTGGCACAGCGGCAGCTCCTCTATCTGGGGGCAGGGACGGCGATTCTGTGGGCGATCGTGATGTTCGCCGGTCCACTCCGGTTCATGACGCTCCTGCGTCGGTATAAGTACACGTGGCTCTTGCTGAGTCTCGCCTTGCAGGGCGCGACGTTTTTCTTCGGCACCGAGATCAACGGCGCGCGCCTCTGGATCACGCTCGGGCCGGTGCAGATTCAGCCGTCCGAGATCGTCAAGGTCACGCTGGCGGTCTTTCTGGCCGGCTATCTCGATGAGAAGCGGGAATTGATCGGGTCGAGCTGGCGGGTCGGACCGCTATCGCTGCCGCCCCTGCCCTACCTCGTGCCGATGGGCATGATGTGGGCCGCTTGCCTGCTCACCCTCGTCGTGCTCAACGACCTCGGATCGGCGCTCCTCTTCTTCGGTATCTTCCTGGTGATGCTTTACGTCGCCAGCGGCCGCGCGTTCTACATCCTGTTCGGCCTCGCCAGCTTCGCCGTCGCCTGCTGGGTCGCCTGGCTGGCGTTCGCGCGGATCCTGATCCGCGTCCAAAACTGGCTCGACCCGTGGCAGGACCCGCTCGACACCGGGTATCAGCAAGTGCAGTCGGACTATGCGCTGGCCAGCGGTGGGCTGCTCGGGACCGGGTTCGGCCTCGGGCGACCGACGCTGATCCCCGAGGTTCACACGGACTTCATCTTCTCGGCGATCGGCGAGGAACTCGGGCTGCTCGGCTCGCTGGCCATCCTCGGTCTCTACTTCCTGCTGGTGATGCGCGGGTTTGCGATCGCGCTGCGCGCCCAGGACGGCTTTGTCCGCTTGTTGGCGGCTGGACTCTCGGCGATCATCGGTATCCAGACGATCATCATCATCGGCGGGGTGATCCGGCTGATCCCGCTCACGGGGATTACGTTGCCGTTTATCTCCTACGGCGGCAGCTCGCTGCTCACGAACTTCGCGATCGTCGGCCTCTTGCTGCATATGTCGAACCTGCCGCGCCGCGCCTGACCACGCGACATGGTCAGCTCGAAGGATTCCACCTGATGCCCACCGTCCTCCGCTCCGTTGCCTTTGTTCTGGCGTTCAGCCTGATCGCCTTCGGGCTCGGCACCGGCGATAGCGTGTCGGACGCGCGCTGGCTGGCGCTGCTGGGCACCGCCTGGGTGTTGCTGCTCGTTGCCACGAGGGTCAGGCTGCCGGCCGCGCTGCCTTCGTTCAATCGATCGCTGGTGCGGACGGCGCTCGTCCTGGCTACCGTCTTCGCGGTAGTCTCCGCCCAGCTCGTCCGCATCCAGATCGTCCAGAGCGAGGCGACCGTCAATCGCTCGGCCACCGCGCCCAACGGCGATGTCGTCGCCAACCCGCGGCTGGGAAACCGCGACCTGGCGGTCCGACGCGGAGAGATTTTCGACCGTGCCGGCAATGTGATCGCCGGCACGGAGCGCGGCGACGGCGTCTGGATCCGCACCTACCCGGACCCGGCCACGAGCTACGTCGCCGGCTACTACTCGCCGCTTCTCTACGGCACGTTCGGGCTTGAAGCGACCTACGACGAAGAGCTTACGGGCCAGGCGGGCAACAACCCGTTCCTGCGCTGGCGGAACGAGCTGCTGCACCGGCCCCAGCAAGGCGTCGATCTCAATCTGACACTCGATGCCGAACTCCAGCAGACCGCGCATGACCTGCTCGGCGGGCGCAACGGCGCGGTCGTCGTCACGGATGTCGAGACCGGCGCGATTCTCGTCTTCGCCAGCAATCCGAACTTCGACCCAAACGCGCTCTTCACCAGCACTCCGCCGGAGAACGAGGAGGCCAGCGCCTACTGGGAGGAGCTGAACGCGGCGCCGGACAGCCCGCTGCTGCTCCGCGCCAACCTGGGACGCTACACGCCCGGCTCGACGTTCAAGACCGTGACCGCCGCGGTCGCCATCGACGAGGGTTTCGCGGCGCCCGATGATGTCTACGAGGACGACGGCGATATCGACATCGAGGGCCGCGTGCTGGTCGAGAACAACCGGCCGGACCCGACGCGCACCGAATGGACGCTCGCCGAAGGGCTGGCGTGGTCGCTCAATGTTGTCTTCGCACAGATCGGGCTGGAGATCGGACCGACGGTCATGTGGGAGTACGGCGAGCGGTTCGGGTTCGGCAGCGACATCCCGTTCGACCTGCCGGTGGCGGGGAGTCAGATGGCGGGGTCGCGGGAGTTCCTGGATAGTCTGAACGCCCTCGCCGACACCGCGTTCGGGCAAGGCGAACTCCTGGTCACCCCGCTGCACATGGCGATGCTGACCGCCACCTACGTGAACGATGGCCAGATGATGCGGCCTTACCTCGTGCAGAGCGTAGAGACCCAGGCGGGGGAAACCATCAGAAGCACGGAGCCGGAGGTGTGGCGGCAACCGATCTCGGCCGAAACGGCCTCGACGGTCGAAGCGCTGATGGTCAACGCGGTCGAGAACGGGTCGGTCCAGGCGGCGACCGTGCCCGGCTACGTCGTCGGCGGCAAGACGGGCACCGCCGAGACCGGCGGCGATGATCCCCATTCCTGGTTCATCGGGTTCATCGGTGATCCTGAGCCGCGCTACGCCGTCGCCGTGGTGCTGGAAGCGACCGAGGGCGGCCAAGCGGGCGCGGTGGGGATCGGGCGCGACATGCTCGCCGCCACGATCACCAGCTGCCGCCCGGACTGACGATCACCACATCGCCGGGGTGCGTACGTACACACCATTTCAAGACGCTCCGGTTTGTCGCCAGGGCCATAAACTGGTAAACTGAAGCATGCATCCGAAGGCGGCGCGGCTGCGCCAACGAGCGCGACAACATCGGTTCCGGGCACTCGTTCGTCAGTCCTTGGATGAGCTTCCGGTGCCTGTGCGGACCATGCTCGACAACGTTGCTGTGGTCGTCGAGGATGAGCCGGAAACGGCGCGGTTGGATGAAGGAACGCTCTCGCCGGGGAGCGAGTTGTTTGGCCTCTACCAGGGCATCCCAGTCAGTCAGCGCAACTCCGGGTACTCCCTCGTCACGCCAGACCGGATCACGGTCTTTCAGGGACCGATCGAGCGGGCCTACCGGACGCGCGGTGAAATGCGCGACCAGGTACGCGTCACCGTTCTCCACGAACTCGCCCACCACCTGGGTTTTGACGAGGACCAAATGGACCGATTGGGGCTGGCGTGACAGATCGATCGCACACATCGAGCGGCCGCCGCACGGCGGGTACCGGTGTGCCTGGTGTGTCCGGCGTGATCGAGACGATCGCCGCCGGGCTGTCGCTGGCGATTTGGCGACCGCGGCTGCTGATCGTACCGGTGCTCCTCGACCTGGTCTTGTGGCTCGGGTTTCAGATGTCGGCGCAGTCGTTGACGACGCCGCTGGGCCGCGTCATGACGCGGCAGGGTGGTGAAAACGGTGATCTGGCGGCCGAACAACTCGCGCGGTTCGGCGAGCAGGCGCACCTCAACGATCTCCTGGCGTGGTTCGTCCCGTCGCTTTTTGCCGGGGTGCCGCGAGACACCGTGCTCAATGGACTTCTCACGTTTTTGGCGCCATCACTGATGAATGGGGTTGATCGCGAGCGCGTGTTCGCGGAGTGGGGAGAAGGTGTCTTTCGTATCTGGCGTCCTGACCATTGGGCGACGGTGGTCGGCGTTGCGTTCGTCCTTCTCGTCGTCAGCTCGTCGCTGCTGGCGATATTCCGCGTGCCGCTCGCACAGGCCGTGCGCGGTGGCCGGCGCGGTGCCGCCCGGTTGCTTGTCGATGGGGCGGTGTCATGGCTGCGCATCGTCGGGCTAATCCTGCTCGTCGTGCTTGCGAGTGTGCTGGTGCTCGGGCCGGTCTCGATCGCCGCCGCCGTCGCCTTGATGTTCGGTGTCAACCTCACCGGATTGGTGGCGCTGGCACTCGTCTTTGGCGGCGGTCTCGTCGCGATCTACACCCTCTTTACCGTCGACGCGATCGTCCTGGGCCGGGTGGGACCACTGCACGGCCTCCGCCTCAGTTATGCGGTGGTGCGCGCTAACTTCGGGCCGAGCATGCGATTCGCGCTCACCAGCATGCTGATCGCCACCGGCTCGTTTCGACTCTGGCAGGAGCTGGTCAGCACCCCGCCGGGCATCGTTGTTTCGCTGCTCGGCAATGCCATCGTCGGCACCGGACTCGTTCTCGCCAGCATGATGTTTTTTTACGATCGCATCCGCCTGCTCCCGCGGGGTGAACCCCAGGCCGGACGCGATCACTAACGAGGAGATGGTCACCCGTGGTAACTGAGACACCACCGACGACACGGTCCAAGCGCGCCTCCCGCCGATCCAGGGACGGTGCCTCCCCGAACGGATCGGGGTACAACGCCGAGCAGATTCAAGTCCTGGAAGGCCTGGAGGCAGTGCGACGCCGGCCGGGCATGTACATCGGCAGCACCGACCAGCGGGGACTCCACCACCTGGTGCGGGAGATCGTCGACAACTCGGTCGATGAAGCGCTAGCCGGGCACTGCGACACCGTCGTCTGCACCATCGGGCGCGACAACATCGTCACCGTCGTCGACAACGGGCGCGGTATCCCGGTCGACAAACATCCGAAACTGAACAAGTCGGCGCTCGAAGTCATCATGACCACGCTCCACGCCGGCGGAAAATTCGGCGGTGGCGGCTACAAGGTCTCCGGCGGTCTCCACGGCGTCGGCGCCTCGGTCGTCAATGCCCTCTCGGCGTGGATGTCGGTCGAGGTCACCCGGCAGGGCGACCCGAAGATCTACGGTCAGGAGTACTCACGCGGCAAACCGAAGGGGCCGGTCAAGGTCGTCGGCCAGACTGATACGGACGCACACGGCACGACGACGCGCTTTCTCGCCGACACGGACGTCTTCATCGCGGGACTCGACTACAACTACGAGGCGATCTGCCAGTGGTTCCGCGAGACCGCGTACCTGACCCGCGCACTGCGCCTGACGCTGGTCGATCAGCGTACGGACCGGGAGATGACCTTCTACTTCGAAGGCGGCATCATCTCGTTCGTGCGGCACCTCAACCGAAACCGCATGGCGCTGCACGAGCGACCGTTCTACGTTCATCGCGAGACCGGAGTCGGTGCCGTCGAAGTCGCGTTGCAGTACAACGATGGCTTCGCCGAATCGACGCACACCTACGCGAACAACATCAACACCATCGACGGCGGCACTCATCTCTCTGGTTTCAAGTCGGCCCTGACCCGGACCATCAACGACTACGCCCGCCGCAACGGGTTCGTCAAGGGCGATGAGACGCTCTCCGGCGACGACGTGCGCGAGGGTCTTACCGCGATCGTCTCCGTCAAGCTCGCCGAACCGCAGTTCGAGGGGCAGACCAAAGGCAAGCTCGGCAACGCGGAGATGGCCGGCGCGGTGCAGTCGGTCGTCAACGAGGCGCTGGGCGCCCACCTCGAAGAGAACCCGCAGATCGCGCGGCGTATTATCGAGAAATGTCTGAACGCGGCGCGCGCGCGTGAGGCCGCCCGCAAGGCGCGGGAGCTGGTGCAACGCAAGGGCGGGCTCGACAATTTCAGCCTGCCGGGCAAGCTGGCCGACTGCTCGGAGCGCGATCCCGCCCGGGCGGAGATCTACATCGTGGAAGGCGATTCCGCGGGTGGGTCGGCGAAGCAGGGACGCGATCGTCGGTTCCAGGCGATCTTGCCGCTGCGCGGCAAGATCCTCAACGTCGAGAAGGCGCGGCTCGACAAGATGCTCCAGAACAACGAGATTCGGACGCTGATCACCGCGCTCGGCACGTCGGTCGGCGACCAGTTCGATGCGTCCAAGCTGCGCTATCACCGCATCATCATCATGACCGACGCCGATGTCGACGGCGCGCACATTCGGACATTGCTGTTGACCTTCTTCTTCCGCCACCTCGAGCAGCTGATCATCGACGGGCGGCTCTACATCGCGCAGCCGCCGCTCTACCGAATCAAGACCGGCAAGAAAGAGACCTGGGTCTACTCCGACGCCGAGCTGGCGAGCTCGCTCAAGGAACTGGGGGAGAAGGCGGATGTCCAGCGCTACAAGGGACTCGGCGAGATGAACCCGATTCAGCTCTGGGACACGACGATGGACCCGTCGGTCCGTACCCTCATGCAGGTGACGATCGACGACGGCGTGGTGGCCGACGAGACGTTCGACATGCTGATGGGTGCGGCCGTGCCGCCGCGCCGCAAGTTCATCCAGACGCACGCGCGGGACGTACAGAACCTCGACCTCTAGTCGCGGGGGGTTGGCCTCGGTGAGCACCATGCGAGTCGCGGTGGACGCAATGGGCGGGGACCATGGCCCGAGTGTCGTGGTCCCCGGCGCCGTGGATGGGGCGCGGGCGTTCGATGTCGGCCTGCGTCTGGTGGGCGACCCAGCGCTGGTCGGCGCGGCGCTCGAAGGGCTCGATGTCGGCGGTCTCGATATCGAGGTCGTGCCGGCCACCGACGTCATCGGTATGGACGAGCATCCGGCGCAGGCTGTCCGCCGCAAACCGCATTCGAGCATTGTCGTCGCGCTGCGTATGATCAAGGAGGGGAACGTCGAGGCGATGGTCTCGGCGGGAAACAGCGGGGCGGTGATGGCCGGCGCGTTGATGGTGCTCGGCCGTATCCCAGGCATCGAGCGGCCCGCCATCGCGTCCTACATGCCCTCGGGGAAATCGCGCACGCTGGTGCTGGACCTCGGCGCCGTGACGGACCCGAAGCCGGAAAACATCGTGCAATTCGCGGTGATGGGGAAAGTCTACGCCGAGCGGGTGATGGACCGCGTCGACCCTTCGGTCGGCTTGTTGAGCAATGGCGAGGAGCCAACGAAGGGGAACCTGTTCGTGCAGGCGGTGTACCCGCTACTTGCGGCCACTCCCGGCATTCGATTCCACGGCAACGTCGAGGGCAAGGATGTCGCGCTGGGCACGGTCGACATCGTGGTGACCGACGGGTTCACGGGGAATGTCGCGCTGAAGACCGCCGAAGGGGTGGCGACCATGCTCACCGACGTCCTGCGCGATGAGCTCACCGCCACCCTGCCGCGCAAGCTGGCCGCGTTCATGCTGCGCCCGGCATTCCGCGCCGTGCGGGCGCGCCTGGACTATGCGGAGATCGGTGGCGCGCCGCTGCTGGGCGTCAATGGGACGACGATTATTGCCCACGGGCGGTCGAACCAGCTGGCGATCCGCAACGCCGTCGGCGTGGCGAGGCGCTCGGCGGAACAAGGTCTCATCGACGGGATCAAGTCCGCCCTCGACGAGGCGCACGCCGCGATCACCGCACCATCGCCGGTCGATGCTCGTTCGTAGCACTGTCGCGGCGCGCCGGTGCCTGGATGTTGATGCGAAAGCGGAGCAGCGTTCGTAACCGGCCCCATCGCGGCGCGGGCCTGAAGACCCGCGCTCAAGAAGGAAGCCTCTTCGAGGCTGAGGACGAGACGCTCCCGATCTCTGTCTTTCGCTCTCTCTCGGATTGTTCACCATCCGCGTCGAACAGCCGCCCACCTTGTCATTTCGAGCCGCAGTGATAGTTATCAGTGATGGTTATCAGTGATAGTTATCAGCGAGAAATCTCTCGTTCCGAGAAGGCATGTTCCCATGAACGAGAGGTTCCTCGTGCGTTCGGACTGACCGTTCGTGAATACTCTGGACCACCCCGAAACATTCAGGATGTGTCGTTTTGATCGCACAAGGGTCTGCCCTGAACCCAAAGGAAGCCTTGTTTCACGGCCACCCGTTCCATCCGAACGAGAGATTTCTCACTTCGGTTCGAAATGACAGCGTTGCGGGTGTCCGAAGGCAACGCATGATAAAAGCCGGCTACGACTCGACGGCGCGCTTGAGTTGGGTCCCTGGGCGAAAGACGGGGCTCTTGCGCGCGGCGATCGTCATCGAGGCGCCGGTCTGTGGGTTTCGTCCCTGACGGGCGGAACGCTCGACAACGCGGAACGAGCCGAAGCCGCTCACCGTCACCTCGTCACCGTCGGCGAGTGAGTTCTGGATCGCGTCGAAGACGGCACTGACGGACTTCGATGCCTGCGCCTCGCTCTGCCCGGTCGCATCGGCCACGGACCGTACCAACTCTTGCTTACGCATCCACCTCTCCCTTCATGTTCTCTCTCGAACCGGCGTCAATCCCTGACGCCGCGGAACGACGGCCTGTATACCGCCCTGGAACGGGCGTACAGTCTACTGAAGCCTCACGGCCCTGTCGATACCTCGGCCGCCAGCCGCCGTTGACGGGCGGCCTCGAAGAGCACCACCGATCCCGCCACGCCGGCATTGAGCGACTCCATCCCCGCGTGGAGCGGGACGCGAATCCGTACCGTCGCCACCTCCATACCGATCGACGACGGCCCGAATGCCTCCCCGCCGACGATGAGTGCCGCGGCGCGTCCCCATGAAACCGCATCATAGGGCACCTCTCCACCGGCATCGGCGAGCGCAACGATGTGGCGTTCTCGCATGATCGCGCCCAACTCATCGGCGTCGACGAACGAGATCGCGACGCGAAGCTGCGCGCCCATGCCGGCGCGGACGGCCTTGGGGTTGAACGGATCGACCGTTTCGGGGGTCAGGAGCACCTGATCCACCCCCGCCGCCGCCGCCGAGCGCAGGAGTGTGCCGAGATTGCCGGGGTCGCGCACGCCGTCGACCACGAGGGTCAAGGGAACGCCACCCTGAGCGGGAGGAATATCAGGGATCGGGACGACCGCCAGGACGCCTTGGGGATGCTGCGTTTGGGCGAGATTGTCGAAGATCATGGTGGCGAGGCGCCGCACGACGACCTTGGGGGGCAGCGCGGGGAGTCTGACGGACGACACATCCTCCCGGAGCACGATCAGAAGCGGCACAATCCCGGCGTCGAGCGCGTCGGCGAGTGCGCGCCAGCCCTCCAAAACGAACGCTCGCTCCCGAGTGCGCCCTTTACGGCGGAGGAGCGAGCGGATGCGTTTGATGGTGGGGTTGACGGCGCTGGTAATCAGCTCGTCGGGTGGCACGGACAGCGTCAGGCGGTCGGGAGGGCTCGTTTGGCCACCTCGACGACCGCTGAGAACGCCTCCTCATCGCGCACCGCGAGGTCCGCGAGCATCTTGCGGTCGACCGCCACCTCGGCGAGGGTGAGACCCTGAATTAGTCGATTGTAGGGCAGCCCGTTGAGGCGCGCGGCGGCGTTGATGCGCTGGATCCAGAGTCGACGCATGTCGCGTTTTCGCGTCCGCCGGTCGCGGTAGGCGTACGCGAGCGACTTCATCATCGACTCGTGGGCGCGCTTATAGAGCCGGTTGCGCGTACCCCAATGCCCTTTTGTCTGAGCGAGCACCTTTTTGTGGCGACGGTGGGCCGTCACCCCACGTTTCACACGAGCCATCTCTCGTCCTCTAACTGCCGGCGCAAACGGCCGGGTCCACGGAGCCGATTAGCCGTTTGGCAAGAGTCGACGAACCTGCTTCACATTCGTCTTGTCCATCGGCTGCATCCGATCGAACTGGCGCTTCACCCGTGGCGCTTTCTTGCGCCGGTTATGACTCTTCATCCCCTGGGCACGCATCAGCTTGCCCGTGGCGGTGAACTTGAACCGGCGCTTGGCGCCTTTATGCGTTTTCAGCTTGCCTCGGTACGTCACGCTGCTGTCCGTCCTCTCTCTCCGCCGGCGCCTGCTTCTGACGGGCCGGCGCCATGTGCATCGTCATGGTCCGCCCTTCCATTCGCGGCGTCTGCTCGATCGTCCCGTGGTCGCGCAGTTGCTCGGCGAGTTGGTCCAGCAAACCACGCCCTAACTCCGGGTGGGTGATCGATCGCCCTCGAAACAGGACCGACAATTTGACCTTGTCCCCACCGTCGAGGAACTTCGCGGCCTGCCGACCCTTGGTCTCAAGGTCATGGCCGCCGATCTTTGGCTCGATCCGAACCTCTTTCAACCGGATCACATGCTGGTTCTTGCGTGACTCGCGGTCACGGCGGCTCTGCTCGTAGCGGAACTTGCCGTAGTCCATCAACCGGCACACCGGCGGGACGGCATTCGGGGCGACTTCGACGAGATCGAGGTCACGTTCACGCGCCATCTCAAGCGCGTCCCTGGTCGGAATGATCCCGACCTGCTCCCCTTCTTCGTCGATCAGCCGCACTTCACGAATGCGGATCCGCTCGTTGACACGAGTCTGCACTGGTCGAGAAATAGCTTGCCTCCTGGCTCTTTGTTCATCCAGTATTGTCGGGCATACGAAAACGTCGGTGCAAACGACCGACGTTGCGCCAGCGACGACACCCACTATGTATACCATGCGGGGCGCCCGGCTTCAACGAACGGCGGCTTCAGATGCACCGCGAACCCCGGCGATTTCTGCGCCCAGCACGGTCCGCGTCATCGCTTCGTCGGCGTGGAGCTGACGGACCAGCTCATCGACGCCGCTGAATGTGGCGTCGCCGCGCAGCCGCTCCACGAACTCGACGCCGACCCGCTGGCCGTAGAGATCGCCGTCGAAGTCCAGGATGTGTGTCTCGATCAAACGAGGGCCCGTGTTCAACGCCGGTCGCGTGCCGATGTACGTCATCGAGGCAAGCAGCCGGTCGGTACCGGGCAGCTTCGCCAGCGTCGCGTAGATGCCGTCCGGGAGAGCGACCAGGGATGGGGGCGGGACGATGTTCGCGGTCGGGAACCCGATGGTGCGGCCGACATGCGCGCCGTGAATCACCTCGCCCTCGATACGGAAACGCCGGCCCAGTTTTCGCGCGGCCTCAGCCGGCTGGCCCTGCTGGACCAACTGCCGGATCGCACTGCTGCTGATGACGCCCGTTTCATCCGCAAGCCGGGACACGACTTCGAGTCGATACCCAAGCTCGGTTCCGATCGCGCGCAGTCGGGGGACGTTGCCGTCCCGGTTTCGCCCGAGGGCGAAGGCTTCGCCAACCCACACCTCGCGCGGTCGCGCGGTGTGGACCAGGTGAGTCATGAACTCCTCGGCGGTCAGCCTGGAGAACGCGTGGGTAAACGGTAGCACCGCGATCACCCGTGCCCCACCCTCAGCGAGAAGGGCGAGTTTGGTCTCGCGGCTGCACAAACGACCGGGGAAGAGATCCGGGCGCAGCACTTGAACCGGCACCGGCTCGAACGTCACGATCAGCAGCGGGAGCCCCAGCTCCACGGCTCGCATCGCGGCGTGATCGAGCAAGAAACGGTGACCCCGGTGAACCCCATCGAATGTGCCGATGGTGACCACATGGCCGCCGCGGGGAAGCTCGGCGAAATCGCTTACTACCTGCACCGTCCGCGCACCAGCCTCGCCGTCATTCATGCCGCGTTGATGACCTTCACTGGGCGCAGGAGTCCGGCGGTTCCATCCCCCTCGCCAACCCCTAACCATAGGCCGGTCTCGTCGTAGACCCGAATCATGCCGGTGCCGGCCAACGCGTCCAGCGTCACCACCTGACCCTGCCGCCACCGCCGCGTCGCGTCGCTGTCGAGCAGGACCGCCGGGCGATCCAGCAGCGGTGTGTCTGGATGATACGCGATGGCATCCCACGCTTCGACGCTGATCGCCCGTTCCAAATCCGGCAGCGTGATGGCGTCGGACAACGAGAATGGGCCGGTCCGCAGGCGCACAAGGCGCGACAGCATCGCGCCGACATTGAGCGCGTGGCCCAGATCGTGGGCCAGTGATCGGATATAGGTCCCCTTGGAGCAGTCGATCTCGATCGTGAACACGGGGGAGTCCCAGGTCAGCAGTTCGAGTCGCTGGATGGTGACGTCTCTCGGTAGGCGATCGACGGTGGTTCCCTGGCGAGCGAGCTCGTAGAGACGTTGGCCGTTGACGCGGATCGCGGAGTGCATCGGTGGGAGCTGCGAAATGGAACCCCGGTAGCGAGCGAGCAGCTCATCGAGCA
>JACDBO010000458.1 GCA_013694885.1 Chloroflexia bacterium
CGCCAGCGCCGCCCCCACGCCACCGGCGGCGCGGAGGACCTGCCGGCGTGACAGTTGCTTGGATCGACGGAGCGTCATCGCTCACCTCCTCGGTGATGGGCGTCGCCAGTGGCGATCGACCCGGACACGGCGCGACGCGAGGCAGCCCGGCGTCCGCCGATTAGGAGAACGTTCGCCTAACTACTGTACCAAGGCCACGCCGACGTGTCAATGACGGCGGTCCGCGTGATACGGCGAGACTGTTGTCGGATGGGGCGAGGAGGCGCTCGGACTCGCCGGGCAACCGCGCGCGTGCCCCGGATGGGCCCGTTCGGGCGTCCGGGGCATGCGGGCTCATCGATCGTTGGGGCTAGTCGGCGGCGATCGTCTCCGGGAGCGGCTCACCGTCAGCGGCGATTCCCACCGGGATCGGTGTTGAGGTGCCCTCGACGCGCAGATCCGGCAACCACTCCAGCCAGCGCGGCAGGTACCAGTTGCGATCCCCGAGCAGGGCCATCGCCGACGGCACCAGGATCGAGCGGACCAGCGTTGCGTCGAGCAGGACGGCAATTCCGAGGCCGAACCCCATCTGCTGCAACATCACCAACCGACCGGCGGCAAACCCGCCGAACACGGCCACCATGATCAAGGCGGCGCCGGTGATGATCTTGGCGGTGGAATGCAGCCCCACCGCGACCGACTCGGTGTTCTTGCCCGTGAGGTCGTAGTGCTCGCGGATGCGGCTCAACAGGAAGACGTGGTAGTCCATGCTCAAGCCGAAGAGGACGCAGAACAGGAAGATCGGCAACCAGGCTTCGATCGTCGGCGTCTGCTGGAAGCCGAGCAGCTCGTTGCCGACACCCTTCTGAAAGACGAGGACGAGGAGGCCATAGGCCGCGCCCACGGACAGGAGGTTCATGACGATGGCCTTGGCGGAGACGACGACCGAGCGGAAGGCTAGCAACAGCAGCAGGAAGCTGAGGGCGAGCACAAACCCCAGGACCAGCGGGGTGTATTGATCGACTAGGGCAAAGAAATCCTGGTTGAACGCGGTCTCGCCGGTGACGTAGATCGTGGCCCCGGAGCCGTCGAACGCGGCCGGCACGACCTCGTCCCGCAGGTGATCGATCATGGCGTAGGAACGGGCGTCGTTGGACGGAAAGGCGAGGGTGGCCTCGACGAGCCCGACGTCGCCATCGGCATTCCAGCGAGCCCAGTTCTGCTCCGGGATCGGCAGAAACGCGGCGGCGGTCTCGCCACCGTTCGGCACCGTTTCCGCGGCGAGGGCCGTCCGCTACTTCTCGATCCCCGCCTGCGCCGATGCTTGATCGCCCTCGATCGCAAAGCGGACAGGGGCCAACCGGCCAGCCGAGAACTCGTCGTTCAGGATCTCGAACCCCAGCCGCGCCTCGCTGTCCTCCGGCATCGACTCGACCCCCGCGAAGCCGGTGTTGATGTCCCAGTATGGGATGGAGGCCGCCACGAGCAGCACGACGGCGAGCACCACACTGATCACCGGCCGGGCCATGACCGTCTTCGTGATCCGGCCCCAGAACCCGCGATACACCGCCTCCAGGTTGTGTGGGTCGTCGTGGGCGTGCGTCCGCGCGTAGGCGTCGTAGTTGCGACGCCGCGGCCAGTCGATCCGGTCTCCCAACAAGCTGAGGACAGCCGGGATCAGGGTCAAGGTGGCGACCACCGAGATCACGACGACGATGATTGCGCCGGCGGCGAGGGCCCGGAACAGCGTCGCCGGGAGCAGGAACATCCCCATCAGCGCCAGGACGACGGTTCCCCCGGAGAAGGCCACGGACTTGCTGGCGGTGCCCCCGGCGACGGTGATCGCGTCGACCTTAGGCCGGCCGCGGCGACGCTCCTCGCGGTACCGCTCCACCACGAACAGCGCGTAGTCGATGCCGACCGCGAGCCCGATCATCGTGATCATGTTGGTGATGAAGAAGGAGAGTTCCCAAACCCGACCGATGAGCGCAGTCAACCCGAACGAAATCATGATCGAGACCAGTGCCAGCAGGATCGGCACCCCGGCGGCGACCAGCGCACCGAAGACGAACACGAGAATGATCAAGGCGGCGCCGATGCCGAAGGACTCGCCCTTGACCAGATCTTCCTCGGCAATTAGGTTGTTCTCGTCGGCGATACTGATGAACCCGACCGTCATCACCTCGAAGCTGTCCACGGACAGGTCGTCGAGCTTCTCCCGGTAGGCGGGGGCATTCAGCACCGCTTGGTCCTGATCACCGGCCAACGTCACCGGAATCAGCGTGGTCTCACGACTCTTCGAGACCAGGCCGTCCGCGATCGCCGCTGTCTCGGGATTGGCGCTCAACTCGTAGTAGTTGGTCACCGACTCGGCGACGACCACACCGGTCATTCCACGCAGGGCGGCGGTGATCTCCTCCACCTTGCCCCGAAACGCGGGGTCATCGACCGTCCCGGAGTCGGACCGCACGATGACGGTTTCGTCCGTCGGGTCGGCGACGACCAAGCCGGCGTCTTCGAGGATATTGAGTCCGGCCTGCGCCTCCGGATTGTTGACGAAGTGAAACTCGGTGGTCGTCGAGTCACCAAGGATGCCCATCGTGGCAATGGCGACGACCAGCGCCACGATCCAGCCGCCAATCGTCCACCAGGGTCGACGGGCGCTGGCGCGTGCCAGGCCAGCGGTTGAAAACAGGTTCACGGTTGCTCCTCCATCGATGGATGCGATGAACTGGTGTGGTCCCGCTCTCGATGATAGGTCTTCCACCGAACGTCGGCATCCGTCGATGGGCGGCGGTCAGGAGAGCCATGTGGCGGATCAGAGCCTCCGCCTTTCGGCGGAGGCTCTGCCCAGCTGCCGCACGTTAACCGCGCGGCAGCGCGCGCCATTCCTCGGCGAGCAGGTCGAAGACGACCACCGCGCCGTACGTGCCGTTCAGGTTGAACGCCCAGTTGAATCGGCCCGCCTCGCGGTAGCCCTGCTTGCGCAGCGCCGCCGCCGAGCGCGTGTTCGGGAAGATCACGAACGAGCGGACCATGTGCAGGTTGAGCCGCTCGAAACTGTACTCCAGCAGCAGGTGCTTGGCCTCGGAGCCATAGCCCCCGCCGCGATAGTCCGGCCGGTTGATCTCGCTCCCCGTCTCCGCGTATCGGTTGACCAGGTCGAGGTCGATCAGGCCGACTTGGCCGATCAGCTCGTCGTTCTCGCGCAGGCAGACCGCCCACCAGATGTGCTCCGGCGGATCCTCTTTCTGCTCTTCCTGCGTCCAGTGCGCGAAGAGCACCGGGCTGCGCACGAACCGGCCGGCATCCCAGAACGGTTCGGTCTCCCGCCGCGACCAGCGCGCGATCGGCTCCGCATCCTCCTTCTGGAGGGCTCGCAGGTAGACGCGCTTGCCGACCATCACGGCGTGCGACGGTGGGTCGACGTCGAGCGTCACACTGGGGGTGACCGGCCGCGGCTGGCCGGTGCCACTCCGCTCGAGTTCAATCGCGTTGGGGTCGCCCAGCGTCGCCATCCACGTCGGGTTCAGGTACTCGAAGGCCACGATATCGCGGCGTTGGCCTCTGCGCCAGAGCGCCTCGCGGAACCGTGCCGTCTCGCGCATGCCGATCCGCTCGGCGGCCGCGATCGCCAGCGCTTCGTCACTCGCCAGCTCGATCCAGATCACCGGCTTCTGATTCTCCTCGGCGATCCAGGGGACGATCATGGTGATCGCTTCCGCCTTCAGGCGGGCGCCGGCGGCGCCGAGCATCGGATCGACGTAGATGCTCAGGTCGGTGCCGGGCGGCCAGGAGCTGATAATCACCACCGAGCCGACGACGCGGTCGTCCGCCTTGCGGACGAGCAGCATCGTGTTCTTGCGCGCCGACCACTGCTTCGGCAGATCCTCCTTGATGATCGTCGCGGCCCGCGATGTCGAGGTCGGGAAGATCGTATCGTGCCAGGCGGTGACGGCCTTAGCGTCCTCCTCCTCGATGCCGCGGACATAGATTTCCTCGCCGACGAGGAAGGTTTGCCCCTCGTAGCCTTTGGGTTTCGGCTCCGTCTCGCCGTTGGGCGAGGTTGCCGGCGCCGTCGTCGTTGCTTCCGCCATGTCGTGCATGCTCCAATAACTGCCCGCGCACTCGCGGCACGGGCAGCATGAACTACGCCGTTCTCTCGGCGCGAAGTGTGCATCGCGTGTCTCAGCGATAGCTGTCAAGAGTGAGAGAGAGGTCCGACCGTGGACCCGCCAGTGTTCCCTAGCGGTGGTCGTTCCGAAGCAGGTGGATTATCGTCATCAGGCACCTCCTTTCGCTGCCCACACCCGTCATCGCTGAGGGGCATGAACGACCCGCGTCTCGTACCGGCGTCTGACGCTTCGACGCTTTCGCGTCCCTGACGTCTCGCTCGGTCCCGCACGGTGTCTCGTGGTCCCACACCCATTATCCACGGGCACGCAAGCCCCCGGCGAAGGGCCGAGGTGGGAGGGCCGAGGGTCGATAGCTTCGCCGGGGAGGGTGGACACTCCCGCGCCCATCATTGGGCGAAGGGGTTGAGAAGTGCGGGCCGGGTGAGGGGTCGTCTCGACCCTCGCATCTCGGCCCTCGTCCCTTCGGCTTACTCTTCGAGCCGCGCCCGCAGGTCGGTCTTGAGGTAGGCGCTGTAGATCTGCTTGGTGGCCGGGGCGGCGTGCTGAACGCCCTCGCCGATCCCCTCCACCATCACGATCGTGGCGATCGTCGAGGTATCGCCGGGGTCGCCGGGGCCATAGGCGGCGAACCAGGAGTGGGGCTTGCTGGAGTGGCGCTCGTCGAGCTGCGCGGTGCCGGTCTTGCCGGCGATCGCCCAGTTGAACTCGCCGAAGATGCGGTCGGAGCCGACGCCGGCCTCGTTGTTCGTCTGCTCGCGCAGAGCGCTGTGCAGCTCGTCGATCTGGTCGTCGGTCAGCGGCAGTTCGCCGATCGCTTTCGGCTCGCTGATCCGCGTCGTCGCCTCGCTGCCCGGCTCGCGGGTGGCATCGACGATGAAGGGCCGCCAGACGGTGCCGCCGTTGGCGATAGCCGCGTAGGCATTGGCCATCTGGAGCGGTGTGGACAGCAAGAACCCCTGACCGATCGCCAGGTTGACGGCGTCGCCGGTCGCCCAGCCGTCGCCGATCTGCTCACGCTTCCAGTCGTCGCTGGGCACCGTGCCGGCGACCTCCGGGAAGTAGGGGATGCCGGTCGGGGCGCCAAGTCCGTAGGCCTTGGCCATCTCCGGCAGCCAGTCCGGGTTCTCGTCGTCGAGGTCGATGCCGATCTGGTAGAAGACGGTGTTGCAGGAGCGGACGAGCCCACTGTGCAGCGTCAGCATCCCTTGCGCGCCGGAGCCGTACTCCACGACCCAGTCGTTCCAGGTCTGATTGCCGAGCGAGACCGACTGCGGGCAGTCGATCTCGGTGTCGCCGGTGTAGTCGAGGAAGTGCATCGCGGCGGAGGCGGTGATCACTTTGAAGATCGAACCGGTCGGGTAGCCGACCTGGGTGGCGCGATTGCGCAGCGGCGCCTGGTTCTCGTCGTCGATCCGCTTCCGCTCCTTGGCGTCGAACCCGTTGATGAACCCGTTCGGATCGAACGTCGGATGACTCACCAGGGCCAGAATCGCCCCGTCGCGCGGGTCGACGACGACGGCGCTGCCGCGCTCGATCCCCTTGACCTCGGCCAGTGCCTTGTCGACCTGCTTCTGAAACTCGATGTCGATGGTGAGGATGATGTCCTTGGCTGGTTCGGCCTCGCGCTCGGCGACGACGCCACGCACGGCGCGGGTCTCGCACTCGACAATCTCGAGCTTGCCGCCGGGCGTGCCGGCCAGCAGTTCGTTGGCGCCATACTCGAGTCCGGCCTGGCCGACCATGTCGTCGGCCTTGAGCGTGCCGGTCTCGTCGTTGGCGACATCCTCCTCGCTGGCCGGGCTGACCCAGCCGGTGACGTGCGCGGCCACCGCGCCGTAGGGGTAGGTTCGGGCCGAGGCCCGGCGCACCTCGACCCCACCCAGGTCCTGCGTCGCGTTGATCAGGTCCGCCGAGCGATCCTCCGGCATGTCCTTGAGGGGAATGAACCACTCCGGCTGGGCGTCGGCGTAGCGCGCCCGGATATCCTCGGCGGGCATCCCGAGCAGCTTGCTCAGCTCACCAACGGCGCGCTCCTCATCGGTGACGTCACCCGGAACGATGCCGACGCGGGCGACCACTATGTCCTGCGCCAGCGTCTTGCCGTTGCGGTCCAGGATGCGACCGCGGCTCGACCGCTGCCCCTCGAAGACGATGCACCCAGTGTCGCCGAGGTCGGTGAAGATCAGCGAAGGCGTCCAGTCGACGCGCCACTCGTTGCCGTCCTTGACGACCGGGACCGTGTTCTCCAGGGCGATCTCGCCGACCAGCCTCGACTCCATGGTCACCGCCACCGGGATCGTGCCGTTGAGGTCCGGCTCGCCGTTGACTTTGCCGGAGATGCGCTCCAGACCCGCCTCGTTGGCAATATCGGTGTACCGGGCAACGAATTCTTCCTGGCTCACGCGCCCGCGCACGTCGCTGCTGACGAGGTTGTACATCCCCGCGTAGTCGCCGGTGCTCCACAGCGCCACCCACGCCTCGGCCAGCTGGCGCGGCGCCTCGGTATCGACGGGGGTGGGGGTCGGTGCGGGCGTCGCGGTCGGCGGCACCAGGGTCGCCGTCGGTACCGGTTCGCGGGTGGGGTT
>JACDBO010000471.1 GCA_013694885.1 Chloroflexia bacterium
GGCGCGTCTGAAGTGCGCGCTGCTGGGTCTGAAGGTGCTCAAGGCCGGCGTCTACGGTATCGACCAGACCGACGACGAGGATCTGTAAGGCGAGTGCCGACACCACCGCCTGTCATTTTGAGCCGCCGCGAGAAATCTCTCGTTGATGGGCAACGAGGAGCGATCCCTTGCCGCGGCTCAAAATGTCAATCTATGGACAATGCAGGCGACGATGAATGAGTGAACGATACGTGACGGTGGCCAAGGTCGGTGATCTGGAGCCCGGCGAGATGATGTATGTCGAGGTCGGCGAAGAGCCGGTCTGCCTGATCAATCTCGATGGGGCGCTCTACGCGATCAACGACACCTGTACCCACGAAGAGGCATCGCTCTCCGACGGGACGATCGAGGGCGACGAGATCGAGTGCCCGCTGCATGGCGGCGTATTCAATATCCGTACTGGCGAACCGGCTGCCTTCCCGGTCGTCGTCCCCGTCGAGACGTACGGTGTCCGCATCGAGGGCGACGACGTGCAGGTCGCGGTCCGGCCGTGAGTGAAGCGTCGGTACCAAACTCGGCCCTCGGCCCTCGCACCTCGGCCCTCCGCTACCGGTCCGGCTCCTGGGCGCGCTTGACGAGGCGGGGGACGAGCGCGCGGGGCATCAGGCGGGGCGCCATCGTCGTCAAGCGGTCGCTCCAACTGGGGACGACGACCGTCTTGCCGGCGAGCATCCCCTCGTAGCCGGCCTTGGCGACCTGCGCCGCGTCGCGCATCCGGGTCAGCTTGAAGATGCGCGACTCCTCCATCGCCGCGCGCTGCTGGAAGCCGGTCTCGGTGGGACCGGGGCAGAGGGCGGTGATGGTGACGCCGGAGCCGCGCAACTCCTCGGCCAGGCCCTCCGTAAAGGAGAGGACATAGGCTTTGGACGCGTAGTAGCTGGTCATCAGCGGGCCGGGCAGGAAGGCGGCGGTCGAGGCGAGGTTGAGGATGCGCCCGTGCCCGTGGGCGACCATACCGGGCAGCAGGCGCTTGGTGAGCGCCGTCAGGGCGACGACGTTGACCTGGAGCATGGCCAGCTCGGCGTCGGGCGCGGTCTCGGCGAATGCGCCGTAGACGGCGTACCCGGCGTTGTTGACCAGCACATCGATCGTAAGGCCCTCGGCATCGAGTGCCTCGACGACCCGCGCGGCGGCGTCCGGTGCGGCGAGGTCCTGCGTGACGGCGGTGGCGGGGTGGGTCGCGCGGGCGCTGAGTTCCTGCGCCGCGCGTTCGAGCTTGGCCGGGTCGCGAGCGACGAGGGCGAGGCGATAACCGTCGGCGGCGAGGAGGCGGGCGAGTTCCAGCCCGATGCCGCCGGAGGCGCCGGTGACGAGCGCGGTCCGGACTGTCGCGTGGGCATCGGCCATGTCTCCCTCCCTGGTGGCGGCGGTCGTGCTGTGGCGGATTCAGCGTTGCAAGGATACGGCGCGCGGAGCAGAAAAACAGCGGCATCCCCGCTCAGGGATGCCGCTTCCACGCTTCGTGTTGTGCGGTCGTCCCGCTTGCCGGTTGCCGGCGGGCGCGAGTGGCCTATGGATTGATCGCCAGCAAGAAGAGGAGAAAGATCCCGATCAGGCTGACTACCGCCGCGAGGCGCACGATGACGTCATCCCTCGTCACCACGTCCTCGGATCGACGCTCGTTCTCGGTCATGGTTGTTTACGCTCCCCCAAGCGTGACACAGCTTCGCCCGACCGTTCCACGCTGTGTGTGCGTGAATTACGGAGCGCGGCCCGTGCCCGTGTGCTCTTCCCTGCGATCGATGTGCGTCCGATACCGCGGCGCTTCCCTCGTCGCCCCGGCACAGGTGTACGTACATGTAGTACGTTGCCTCCCATGAGCATAGTGGGCTGGTGCCTCACTGTCAATCAAACGCGCGGCCTGGCCTCGCCGTTTCGCACACCGGTTGGCGCGGCGGCGGTGTGGCTGTATCCATCGAATAAAGAGCCTGGGCGTGGAAAACGTAGGGAGTAACCGGGGTGCGTCCCGGCGTGAGCGCATCCTGGGGGACCGCGGCCCGTGACTTTGTTCCTATGTTGCCAGGTACTTCTTTCCCATGTCTGGCGCCGCGGCGACGGTCGATGCTTCGTTGGTATTCCAAAGTTCGCCTCGTTCGCCGTCCAGCCGCTCGGCGGGTAGTGGGCGTGTTTTCAACGATGCTCAAGGAGGGAGCCCCATGATGCGACGCATTATTGTTCCGATCATCGCGCTGGTGACGTTGCTGCTGACCGCGCTGCCGGCGGCGGCCGTCACCGATGGCCAGCCGGACGGCACCGAGCACCCCTACGTTGGGCTGGCCGTGTTCTACGACGAGGACGGGAACCCGACCCATCGCTGTTCCGGCACGTTGATCTCGGCGATCGTCTTCCTGACCGCTGGCCACTGCACGTATCAAACGGCGTACGCGCAGGTCTGGTTCGACCCGGAGGTGGTGCGGAGCACAGATGGTGAGACGGGTTACCCCTACACCGGCGGTATCCTCGGCGAGGTCGAGACGCATTCCGGCTACGACGACTTCGCGACCTTTCCCAACACGAGCGATCTGGGGTTGATCTACCTCGAGAGGCGCGTGCGGCTCAGTGAGTACGGGGCGATCGCATCGCTCGGCACGCTCGATAGTTTGGCCACGAAGCGTGGACAGCAGGAGGTCACCTTCACTGTCGTCGGCTACGGCTTGCAAGCGGTCAAACCGAAGCTGATGCAAGACACGGTGCGCTATCAGGGGATCGTTCAGCTCGTCAACCTGGGCAGCGCGCTGACTGATGGCTACAACCTGCACCACACCAACGCGAAGGGCACGGGTGGCGGCACCTGCTTCGGCGACTCGGGTGGGCCGGTGTTCCTCGGTGACACGAACGTCATCGTGGCGGTGACGTCGTTCGGGTTGAACCAGAACTGCGCCGGTGCCGGCTTCGCCTACCGCACCGACATCCAGAATGCGCATGACTTCATCTACGGGGACGAGGACTAGGCGGGAAGCAGACACCCGCCGGTCGAATCGAACGAGAGGACGAACGAGGCCGCTGCTCGGGAGCAGCGGCCTCGTTGTGCCCGCTGCCCGAGCCGCTATACTGCGGCCACGACGACGGAGGGAGCGCGATGGCCACGACCGCCAAGACGAAGCAGACACCATTCGGCGAGCGCATCGTCAGCGACCCGAACGTGGATGATGGCGCGCCGCTGGTGAAGGGCACCCATGTGCCGGTCGAGCGCGTGCTCGCGCAGCTGGCGGCAAAACCCGACCTGGACGATGTCCTGGCACTCTACCCGGAGTTGTCGGTGGAGGACATGCAGGCCGTCTTCACGTACGCCCGCGCCGCTGTTCAGGCCCAGGTGCGGAGTGGGCAGCCGATGTCGCCACCAGCCCCCGATGACATCTGGGCCACCTACGACCCGGAGAAGGCGCTTCAGGCGCTGGATCGGCTCGCGGAGTCCATGCGCGATGTGGACTTCGACAAGCTGCGGGCGGATATACGTGCGGGGCGTGGGCATGAACCTCACGAGCAGCCGGACTGATTGCCGCCGCGATGCCTGATCTCCTCGATTCAGACATCGTTATTGACTATCTCCAGCGCCAACCGGCTATCCGGTTGCAGTTTCGTGGATTCCGCCATGACGGGTTGTCCATCAGCGCGGTCACGCATATGGAGGTGCTGGATGGGATTCTCTCCAATGTCGATTCGGTAACCGCCAGTGTGGACTTTGATGAGTTCCTCATGTTCGTCGCGGTGCTCCCGTTCTCGCGTCGCGAGGCTGATCTCTGCGCCCGTCTGCGAGCGGACCTGCGACGGCGAGGCAGGCGGACGAGGGCGCGCTACCTCGACCTGATGATCGCGGCCACGGCGATGACCCACGGGCTGACGCTCGTCACCCGCAACAGGGACGACTATGGCGACCTCCCCGGTCTGACGCTGGTGAGGGCGCATGGAGACGGCGATGCCTGATCGAGACGCGGTGAAGCGGCGCGTCCTGATTACCGGCGCGGGCGGCCGGATCGGGACATGCCTGAGCGAGCGGCTGGGTGACACCTACGACCTACGGCTCCATTTCCGGACGGCGCCGGAGCAGATGCTGGCGCACGAGCATATGGCGGCAGACATAACCATCTTCGAGCGGGTGGCGCCGATTATGGCGGGGATCGACACGGTGCTGCACCTGGCCGGCGACCCGCGGGTGCCGGCGCCGTGGGAGAGCGCGCTCGCCAACAACATCGTCGGAATGTACAACACGCTCGAAGCCGCCCGGCTGGCGGGGGTGCGCCGCATCGTCTTCGCGTCGACCAACCACGTCATGGGGATGTACGACCGGGATGAGGAGTGGCCGGTCTACAATGACCTGCCGGTGCGCCCGGACTCCTACTACGGCGTCTCCAAGGCGTTCGGCGAGAACCTCGGTCGCTACTACCACGACGAGTGGGGCCTGGAGTTCATCGCCCTACGGATTGGCTGGTTCCGACCGGCTCCCTCCGAGCCTTCAGAGGAATGGGGTAGCGAGACGGGCCGCGCGATGTGGCTGAGCCCGCGCGACTGCGCCGAGGTCTTCCGCTGCGCGATCGAGGCCGATGTTCCGTTCGGCGTCTTCTACGCGGTCTCCGACAACCCCGACCGCCGCTGGGACATCACCGACACGATCATCAAGCTCGGCTACCGCCCACAAGACAGCTGGACGAGAGTTGATGCGGGATCAGGTTGAGACGAGGCATCGCGGATCGAGGTGCGAGGGGCTAGCGCTAGCCCGAGATAGCAACCGACTCGGCCCTCGGCCCTCGGCCCTCGCATCTCGTCCCTTCGTTGTTATTGCGCCACGTTCTCCGGCGGCGCGATCTCGACCGGTTCGTTGAAGGCGGTGAAGCGGACGACCCGGATGACGTCCGCGTTCTCACTGACCAGCAGCGGGCCGGCCAGCTCGACCTCGATGATGCGTCGCTGCGCGTCGATCCAGATCGAGGTCGGGATCGGCTCAGGGCTTACCTCAGGTGGCAGCGCGACCGGGGTGCCGACCGCCGCTTGCGCCGCCGCGGCGAGGTCGACGGTGCCGTCGATCCGGGTCGTCTCCGCGCCGTCGATGGTTTCCTGCCCGCCGATCCGTGCCTCCTGGATGACGGCCACCGCTTCCAGGATCAGGGTGTCCGGGTTCGCGAGTGTCGTGATCTCGGCGGCCTCGTTACCGCCGCCGGCGCTGCCGTCCACGAGGAGGATCCACGTCTCCTCCCCGGCGAGCGGGTCGGTGATCCAGATGCGACCCTCAACACCGACGACCGTGACGTCGACGGTGCCGAACGGGACTCCGGCGCGAATCTCGGTCCGGAAATCCTGGGGCCGCCGCACATCGCCTTCGATGCCCTCCAGCACCAGCCCGCCCATCAGGGTGGTCGTGCCCTGAACGGTCTCCATTTCGAAGTGGAACGTCTCCAGCTCGGCCATCGTCCGCGCCGCCTCCTGGAGCAGGGCGACCGCCTCCGGGTCACCGGTGGGGCTGGCCATCGGCGTCTGGGCGGCCGTGCCGGCCCGCCCGTGGCCGAGTCCGGCGGCCACGGCCGAGACCCCGGTCATCGCCAGCAAGCGGCGGCGGGTGAGGTGGAACGTTGTCGTGTCGCGCATGAGGGGTCCTCCAGGTGGGTCAGCGTGCGGCACATGTTCAGGTGCCAGCTGGCAAGCATACGT
>JACDBO010000025.1 GCA_013694885.1 Chloroflexia bacterium
GCGAAGCAGGACGCGATCGTGATCGCCGGCGGCACCGCCAGCCGCGCCGTCTTGTTCTCCGGTCTGACGGTCGTGTTCGCCCTGGCCGGGCTGTTCATCGTCCCCAACAACATCTACCGCTCGCTCAGCATCGGGGCGATCCTGGTCGTGGTGGTCGCGGTGATCGCCAGTCTGACCATGATCCCGGCCGTGATCGCCCTGCTCGGCG
This sequence comes from Chloroflexia bacterium, assembly GCA_013694885.1. GTDB lineage: Bacteria > Chloroflexota > Chloroflexia > Thermomicrobiales > UBA6265 > JACDBO01. Next base: position 209 of record JACDBO010000025.1, read on the forward strand.
ACAAGCTGGACTGGCCGCGCCGCCCCAGGTATGGCCCGGAGACGGCGGCCAAGCAGGCGGCCTGGGACCGCGCGACGGTCCACGGCGGCTTCTGGGGGACGATCAGCCGGGTGGTGATGGGCAGACCGATCGTCAGCCTGGTCCTTGCCGTCGCCTTCCTCGTGCTCTGCGCATTGCCCTATTTCAACCTGAACGCGGGATTCAACTTCGCGTCGTCGCTGCCGGACGAGCTGGAATCGAAGGCGGCGTTCGACATCCTCGACGCCGAGTTCTCGGCCGGGTTGATCTCGCCGGTCGAGATCGTCGTCGACGGCGACGGACCGGTCGACGATCCGGCGGTCCAGCAGGCCATGACCGACATCACCCAGCGAATGGGCGAGGCCACGACCGCCAACGGCGACCCTCTGTACGGCCCGGCGACGACGACCCTCAGCCCGGACAACGAGATCGCCCTGATCTCCGTACCGATGAACCTCGATCCCAATGCCGACGCCGCGGCCGACGCGATCGGCCGGTTGCGCGAGGAGATCGTGGCGCCGGTCGCGGCCTCGCTGCCGGCGGGCCAGATCCTGGTGACCGGGATCACGGCGAACAACGTCGACTTCTTCGAGATGCGGGATACCTACACCCCGATCGTTTTCATGTTCGTGCTCGGTCTCAGTTTCGTCCTGCTGATGACCGTGTTCCGCTCGCTGGTCGTGGCGGCCAAGGCAATCGTGATGAACCTGCTCTCGGTTGGCGCCGCCTATGGGCTGATCGTGTGGGTCTTCCAAGAGGGCAATCTGGTCGGCTTCTTCGGTTTCCAGCAGGTGGAGGTGATCGAGGCGTGGCTGCCGCTCTTCCTGTTCTCAGTGCTGTTCGGGCTCTCGATGGACTACCACGTTTTCCTGCTCTCGCGGATCCGGGAGCACTACGACCAGACGCACCAGAACGCCCAATCCGTGGCGGTCGGGTTGCAGCAGACGGCGAAGATCATCACGGGGGCGGCGTTGATCATGGTCGCGGTCTTCGGCGGGTTCGCCTCGGGGCGCCTGGTCTTCCTGCAGCAGATGGGGTTCGGACTCGGTGTCGCGGTGCTGCTCGACGCGACAATTGTCCGGTCGATCCTGGTCCCGTCGGCGATGGCACTGCTGGGCGACCGCAACTGGTACCTGCCGCGATGGCTCCACTGGCTGCCCGACCTGCGGAACATCAAGGGGACGAAGGCGGCAGAGCCGGCGACACCGACGGGATCGGTGGCGGACTGAGCTCGGCAGGATGGCCAACCCGTCCGCCGATGTTGGGGGGCGGGGGCCATCATGAGCACCGCGCTAGCCGCTCATTGCAAATTGGAGCAACTGATCCTTGCGGCCGGTGGCGAGTCCGATGACTTTGTCCGCTCCGCCGTAGTACACGTAGTACTCGTCGCCGACCTCGGCGGTGCCGCAAGTGAAGACGACGTTCGGTACGTCGCCATTCAGTTCCCAGGGCTCTTCGGGTTCCAGAATGGGTTGCTCCGGCCAGTGCAACACCCGCGCGGGGTCGTCACGATCGAGCAGGGCGACGCCCAAACGGTAGACTCGGTCGCGATCGACTCCGTGGTAGATCACCAGCCAACCCTCTGGCGTCTCGATCGGCGGGCCGCCCGCGCCGAGCTTGAGCGCGTCCCAAAGCCCTGGCCGGGGCTCCATGATCCGCTGGAAGTCACCCCAGTGCAGCAGGTCATCGGAGTAGGCGAGCCAGATCGCCGGGGGGATGCGATGGAACATCACGTACCGTCCGCCGACTTTTCCGGGAAAGAGCGCGGCGTCCTTGTTGTCGGGACCCGGCAGGACGACACCGTGCCGGTTCCAAGTGCGGAAGTCCTCGGTCGAAGCCAAGGCGACCTGAATGTTGCCCGGCGACCAGGCGGTGTAGAGCATCTGCCAGCGTCCCTCGAGGAACGTCAGCCGCGGGTCCTCGACACCCAACGCTTCGGTCGGAGCCGCGGGGGAGAAGACGGGCTCCGGTGCCCGCTCGAAGTGAATCCCGTCGAGACTCTCCGCATATCCGAGGCGTGAGACATCGCTGTGCGTGCCCTGGGCGCGGTAGAGCAGGATGATCTTGCCGTCGTGCTGCGCGACGCCGCAGTTGAAGACGGTCCGGTTCTCCCAGCCATGATGCTTCACCGGTGTGAGCACCGGGCCGCCGCTGTGTCGCGTGAGTTTCAACGAGTCCCTCGTTTCTTGCGTCGCCGACGGAGGAGACAGTGTGACTCTTAGCCCTTGACGCCGCCGACCGTCAACCCTTCGATGAAGTAGCGCTGCGCGAGGAAGAAGAGGAGCAGGATCGGCGCGGCCATCATGGTCGCCATCGCCATCATCAGGTGCCACTTGGGGGCCTCGCGGGAGAGCGAGTCGCCGAAGAACTGGAGGCCGAGCACCATCGGGTATTTCTCGAGGGTGCTGAGGTAGATCAACGCGCCCTCGAAGTTGTTCCAGTTCGCCTGAAAGCTGAGTACCCCGATGGCGAGCAGAGCCGGCTTGACCAGCGGCAGCATGATCTGTCGATAGATCTGAAACGTGTTGGCCCCGTCGAGAATGGCCGCCTCTTCGATCTCCCTCGGGATGGTCAGGAAGAACTGCCGCAACAAGAAGACGAAGGACGGACCCCAGACGAACCACGCCCCGACCGTCAGTGGCGTAAAGGTGTCGATGCGATTGACTTCGCGCCACATCAGGAACTTGGGGATCAGCGTCAGGATACCGGGGAGCATCATCGTCGAGAGCAAGACGACGAAGAGCGTGTTGCGGAGCGGGAACCGGAAGCGGGCGAAGCCGTAGGCGACGATGGACGCCGTGAAGACCTCGGCGACCATGGCGAGGATCGTCATGAACACGGTGTTGAAGAGGAAGCGATTGAACGGCAAGGCGGTCCAGGCATCCAGATAGTTGTGCCATTGGGGCGGCGTCGGGATCCATTCCGGCGGGTAGGCGAAGAGTTGGGATTCCTGCTTGAGCGATGTGGAGAGCATCCACAAAAAGGGCACGAAGACGACCGCGGCGCCGAGCAGGATCAGACCGTAGACCACCGTACGCACGCCGACCTCGTCCGCCCGGATGGTGCGGCGCTGTGGCTTGGACTTTACGGCCGGTCGTGACTGCTCGAGCGTGACCATGATCGACTCCGTCTGTGGCGACGCGCGCCGCGGGACAACATTAGGCGCGTTCGCCCTCGTAGTACACCCAGGCCGCCGATGAGCGAAAGACGAGCAACGTGAAGAGGAGGATGATCAGCAGCATCACCCAGCCCAGCGCCGATGCATACCCCATGCGGTTGCGCTCGAACGCCTCCTGGTAGATGTAGACGTTCATGAAGGTGCCCGCGCGTCGGGTATGGTCGATGAAGAAGGCTTGGGTGAAGGTCTGGAGCGAGGCGATGACGCCGATGATCAGGACGTAGAAGATCGTCGGGGTCAGCATCGGGATGGTGATGTTGACGTACTGGGAGAAGCGGCCGGCGCCGTCGACTTTGGCGGCATCGTAGAGGTCGCGGGGGATGCTCTTGAGACCGGCCAGGAGGATCACCGTATTCGCGCCGAACACGCCCCACAGGCCCATGATGATGTAGCCGGGGAGGACGAGATCGGGGTTGGTAAACCAGGCCGGCGCCTCGAGATCGAAGAGAGAGTAGAACGGCCGGAAGAGGAAGTTGAAGATCCCGTTCGACGCGAACATCCAGCGCCACAGCAACGCGGTGGCGGCGGCCGGGAGCACCGCGGGGAGGTAGTAGATCGTCCGCCAGGCGCCGAGACCGCGGACATTCTGATTCAGCAGGGTCGCCGTCGCCAGGGCACCGAACAGGCCGAGCGGCACGTTGAGCAGCGAGTAGAGCAGGGTGAAGCGCAGCACAGACCAGAACTGCCGGTCGTCGGTGAACATTTCCACATAGTTGTCGACGCCGATCCACGTCGGCGACTGGAGCACGTTGTAGTCCGTGAAGCTGAGAAAGAGCGAGACCAGGAATGGACCGATGGTCCAGACCAGCATGCCGATGATCCACGGCAGGATCAAGGCGTAGCCGGTGGCCGCTTCCCGGCCAACGCCGAACTTGCGCAGGACCTTATGGATGCCGAGCATCGCGAGCACGATCACCGTTCCGACCACGACGTAGTCGATGACCGTTTGGGCGTACCAGGAGATCATGACCGGCCTCATCTCGCGCGACGGCACCCCGGAGATACCACCAGACGCATCTCCGGGGTGAGCGATGATCGCCGAACGCTAGGACGGAAGCAACTCCTCCAGGAGTGGCCGCACCTCCGGCGCCAGCTCCTCGGCCGTCCCTTCGTCATGGAACAGCGGGAGCTGGAACTCGTCGAGGAAGGTGGCGTCCCACTCCGCCTGCTGGGGAATGACGTTGAAGGATCGCATGTCGGGCAGTGCCTTGAGGATCACTTCGGCCGATCCGGCCTTGCCCGGCACGCTGGCGGTGATCGTCTCCGCGTTCGCCAGCGACTGTCGTGGGGCGACGACCTTCCAGTGGTGAATACCCTCGGTGAGGGCGACCAGCGCCTTGTAGGCGATGTCGGGGTTGGCGGCCTTGGCATTGGCGACCGTCGATGCCGTCCAGGCGAAGGTAGTCCGGCTCTGCGGTCCCTTCGGGACCAGCGCGACCTTCATCATGGCGTTCTTCGGATCGACGGTGTGCGCGAAGTCGAGATCGTCCGAGGCGCCGCCGTAGAACATCGCGACCTTGCCCGCCTTCACCATCTCGCCGAAACCCTGGTCGGCGATCGTCGCCTCCGGCACGGAGACGGCATCGTTGTAGACGACATTCGCATAGAACGACGCCCCTTCGATCGCCTCCGGGGTGTCGATCGGGCTCGCTGTCAGATCGGCGGAAATCGTCTCACCGCCGGCCTGCCAGATGAACATGTGGATCGGCGGCCAGGAATTGAACGAGGTGCCGTAGACGCCAGCGGCGGGATCGGTGAGCTGCTCGGCCGCGGACATGAAGGTGTCCCAGGTCCAGGTGTCGTCCGGCTCGGCCACCCCGGCGGCCTGGAACAGCGCGGGGTTGTAGTAGAGCATCACCGGCTGGCTGATCCACGGCAGACCGTAGGTCTTGCCCTGATACCGCGCGGTGTCGAGGATCGGCGGGAAGTAGTCGTCAACTTTGGCCGCCGGCGTCTGATCGCTCGCCAGGCGATCGGTGATATCGAGCAACGCGCCGAGCGCGCCGAAGCCGGCGACGTACTCCTGGGACAGCCAGAACAGCTCCGGCGCGGTGCCGCCCGCCAGCGTCGTCTGCATCTTGACGTAGAAGTCGGAAGGTTGTGGCTCGGAGACAATCTCGAAGTCAGTCGCCTCGGCGTTGACCTTGTCGATCACGCCTTTGAGCTCGGTCGCCTCTTCCACGGCCGCCCATGTCCCGAGCCGGATCCGTGTCTTTCCTTGGGCAGCCGTCCGACCCAACGTCGCCGGCAGCGCGGCGCCGACCGCGCTCGCGCTCAGGCCCAACGCGACCGCCCGTCGCAGGGCGGAGCGCCGGCTCAGCTTGAGGCGCTTCGCCTCTCCCAGCAGTTCCTCGATCGTGTGCGGGTGATTCATCGATCGTTCCTTTCCACTCATCGAATCCATTAATCCATGACCCAAGCAGTCGCTGCTCGTCCTCACTGCGTCTATCGAACGGCCCCACCGATGCGGCGGAACCGACGTTGCCCCGTTGTCACCTGTCCGGTGCAAGCGCACGCAAGTTTTGCACCATGAAAGCGCGCGAACTCGATCTCCTTCTTCCACACTTCCTCTACGACCTGGCCCTCAACAGCGTGCGGGGCGTCTCGTCGCTGGGTTGACGCCACCGAGCCTATGTTGCTTTCGCTGTGATGCAATTCACCGGGAGCGGAGCCATCTCCCGCCGGAGTATTCGCTCGATGGTGAACCCATTGTTCGCCAGAATCTCAGTCAGCGTGTCGGTCACTGACGGCGTTCTGGGTATCCAGGGGTCCTGGTGAAAGAGGTAGAGTGCGCCGCCAGGGGTCAAGTGTCGTCTGATAATGGCCAGTTCCGCCGCGGCTTGCGTTCGAAACAAGCTGACGTTGACCGCGAAGATCTTGTCGAACCGGCGCTGCCCGAAATCTGCCTCGCTCAAGGCATTCGACTGAAACACCGCCCTGCCTGACGCGACGCAGGCCCGGTTCCGCTTCTGAGCCATGGCGATCATTTTCGCTGATCGGTCGATGGCGGTGATCGTTCCTTCTCCCAGTTGTTCACAGACCAGGGAAACGACCACTCCGTGACCACAGCCGATCTCCAGAAGATGATCCGCTGGGTCCACGACCAATGTCTCCACCGCCCAAACCAACCGTTCCGCGATCTCGTTCGCCATAGTTCTCACTTCCTGCATCCGGCTCAAACGAGCTTCCACCTCGACCTTTGCCTGCTTCTCGATGAGTCACGGTCGCGCAAACCCGCACCATGTCACCGCGAGCCTATCAAACCCAATTTCCATCTAACGCCTGGCCGCGTCGCGGCGCCATGTTGAGTGTCGGGCAGAAATGCGCGACGATCCGCACCGCAGGGGCAGAGCAACGAGCGCTCGTCGGAGGGAAGAGCCATGAACGGTGCGGCGGCGGTGGCGGAGATTCTCAGGCGGGAGGGGGTCGAGTTTCTGATCGGGTATCCGGTCAACCCGATTATCGAGGAGGCGGCCAGAGCCGACATTCGGACGATTATCGTGCGGCAGGAGCGGACGGGGCTCCACATGGCCGACGCGGTCAGCCGGGTCTCCAGCGGCGAGCGGGTCGGGGTGTTCGCGATGCAGCACGGGCCGGGGACGGAGAACGCCTTCGGCGGGGTGGCGCAGGCGTATGCCGACTCGTCACCGATCGTCGTCTTGCCGGCGGGGTATCCACGGCGAATGATCAACACCCCGCCGAACTTCAATGCCTTCCTCAACTACCAGCACATCACCAAGTCGGCCGAGCAGGTCGTCATGGCCGACGCGATCCCGGACGCGCTGCGCCGCGCCTTCACCCAGGTGCGGAGCGGTCGACCGCGACCGGTGCTGGTCGAACTGCCGACCGACGTGCTGACCGACGAGGTGCCGGAACCGCTTACCTACCAGGCGACGCCGCGGACGCGCTCCGCGCCGGACCCGACCGACCTCGCCCGCGTGGCGGAGGTGCTTGTCGCGGCCGAGCGGCCGGTCATCTACGCGGGGCAGGGGGTCCACTACGCGCGCGGCTGGGAGGCCCTGCGGGCGCTGGCGGAGCTGCTCGAAGCACCGGTGACGACCAGTCTCCAGGGAAAGAGCGCCTTCCCGGAGAATCACCCGTTGTCGCTCGGGTCGGGTGGCCGCTCGATGCCGGAACCGGTCCACCGCTTCCTTGCCGACGCCGACGTCATCTTCGGGATCGGGTGCAGCTTCGCCAAAACCAGCTACGGTGTGGCGATGCCGCCCGGCAAGTCGATCATCCAGGCGACGCTCGACCCCGCCGACCTCGGCAAGGATGTCCCGATCACGCACGCGCTCCTCGGCGATGCCCGCCTGACACTGGAGGCGCTGCTGGCGGAGGTGCGGGAGCGGCTCGGTGGCCGGCCACGCGGTCGCGCCGCGGACGTGGCGAATGAGATCAAGACGATCAGGGACGGATGGTTGGCGAAATGGGCGCCGAAGCTGACCTCGGACGAGATACCCCTCTCGCCCTACCGGGTGATCCACGATCTGCTGCGCACGGTCGATGTCGAGAACACGATCATCACCCACGACGCCGGCAGCCCGCGCGACCAGCTCTCGCCGTTCTGGGAGACGCGGGCGCCGCTCACCTACCTCGGCTGGGGCAAGTCGACCCAGCTCGGCTACGGTCTCGGGCTGGCGATGGGCGCGAAACTGGCGCGGCCCGATATGCTCTGCATCAACGTCTGGGGCGATGCCGCGATCGGCTTTACCGGGATGGACTTCGAGACGGCCGTCCGCGAGCGGATCCCGATCCTGTCGGTGCTGCTCAACAACTTCTCGATGGCGATCGAGCTGCCGATCATGCAAGCGGCGACCGAGAAGTACCGCAGTACCGACATCAGCGGCGACTACGCCGCCTTCGCCCGCGCCCTCGGCGGCTACGGCGAGCGGGTCAGCGAACCCGGTGAGATCGTGCCGGCCATCGAGCGGGCGATCCGGCAAACGCGGGAGGGTACGCCGGCCCTGCTGGAGTTCCTCACCGCCAAGGAGATCACGTTTTCCGTATTCTCCTGATTTGAGAACTCTGGACAGATGGATGGCACCGCCACACCTGTCATTCCGAGCGCACGAGGAATCTCTCGTTGCGGGGCGAACGCTTGCCACGAACGAGAGATTCCTCGCTGCGGCTCGAAATGACAATTGGGGAACGACTGCTTCCAACGCGAGGCGAATCTTCGGGGGTCACCAGTCGATGACTGACGCAGCGCGTGGGCTCGTGCCCGACCCCGATGAGGAGCAGGCGCCACCGGTCGCCGGGTCGACGGCGCTCTGGACCGATCTCTACCACGTCGACGCGGCCTATATCGCGTGGAAGTCGGGGCAGAACGAGGACGCCACGTTCGATCTCTACACCCGTGCCAACCCGTTCGGCGGCGGCTTTATGCTCGTGGCCGGGCTAGCTCCGGCGCTGGAGTACCTCCACGCCTTCCGCTACACCGACGACGACCTCGCCTGGCTCGAACGGAACAGGTCCTACGAGCCGGCCTTCCTCGACACGCTGCGCGATCTGCGGTTCAGCGGCGAGATCATGGCGATGGCCGAGGGCGAGATCGTCTTCCCGAACGAGCCGCTGCTGCGCGTCACCGCGCCGTTCCCCGAGGCCCTGATCCTCGAATCTGGCCTACTGCGGGTGATCGGTGTCTCGACGTTGATCGCGACCAAGGCCGCCCGGCTCAGCCTGGCGGCGCGCGGGCGCTCGATCTCCGACTTCGCCTTCCGCCGCGCCCACGACCCGTTTCTGGCCGCCCGCTCGGCCCACATCGGCGGCGGCGAGAGCACGTCGTTCGTGGCGGCGGCGCGGGCCTACGACATCCCGGCGGCCGGCACGATCCCGCACGCGCTGGTGCAGGCGTTCCTGAACGAGGGGGCCGCCTTCCGCGCCGTTGCCGAGGCGTTGCCGCGCTACAGCCTGCTGATCGACACCTACGACGTGGCGGCGGCGATCCGCACCGCGATCCGCGTCGCCCGCGACGCCGAGGTCCGGTATGGGCACACGCTCGTCGCCGTCCGCCTCGACAGCGGCGACCTCGCCGCCGACAGTCGCTTCGTCCGCGGAGTGCTCGATGAGGCCGGGATGCCGGACGTGAAGGTGCTCGTCAGCGGCGACATCGACGAGTTCCGCATCGCTGCCCTGCTCGACGGGGGCGCACCTGTCGACGGCTTCGGCGTCGGCGGCAACCTCGGCGTCGGCCTCGGTTCCGTCGCCAGCGGTCACATCGGCGGTGTCATCGGCGCGGTCTACAAGCTCGTCTGGTATGGGGGTCTGGCGGAGACATCGGCACGGATCAAGCTGGCCGGCGCCAAGAGCACCCTGCCGGGCAAGAAGCAGGTCTGGCGCGTCGGTGCGTTCGGCCGCGACCTCCTCCAGCTCGACAACGAGCCCGCCCCAGAGAGCGCCCGTCCCTTGCTCGAACCGGTGCTGCGCGATGGCCGCTTCGTCGCCGGCCTCCCCGACCTCGCCGCGATCCGCGCCCGCGCCGCCGCCTCACTTGCGGCGCTCCCGTCAGCGCTGCGCCAATTGACGCCGGACGAGCCCTACCCGGTCGTCGTCAGCGACGGCCTGCAACGCCTCCGCGACGAGACGATGACGCGGTTTCGGGCGTCGGCCGGTGAAACGCGCGGCGCTGAATAGGTGCGCGCAGATCGACCACACGCGTCGGCAGGTAGGGGCGGACCCGTGTGTCCGCCCTTCATGACGACGACAGGTTGCGGTGTTGCCATGGCGTGACGGCGCCTGAACCGGGCGAAAACCCGGGATCGCCGCCCCCACACCGTCACAGCTCTACCGGCGACCAGGGCGGACACGCGGGTCCGCCCCTACCAAACCGTCACAGGTCTACGACCAATCAGGGCGCACGCCATGTGCCCTTACATGCCGTCGACCCTGGCTGATCGATGCCAGCCTATCCCGCCGCGATCTCGGTCACCGCCCTGTCCAGCACGTCGAGCGCGCGATCGATGGCGGCGTCGGGGATGACGAGAGGCGGCTGGAAGCGGACAACGTTGCCGGCCTGGCCGCCGACGCCGATCAGGACGCCGGCCTCGCGGCAGAGCTGGCGGACGCGGGCGGCTTGCGTGGTCGCCGGTTCCTTGGTGGCGCGGTCGGTGACGAGCTCGATACCGATCATCAGGCCGAGGCCGCGAACCTCGCCGATCAGCTCGTGTCGCTCCGCCAGCGCGCGGAGGTGTGTGAGGACGCGCGCTCCCTTGCGGGCGGCCTCCTCCGGCAGGCGCTCGTCGTGCATCACGTCGATGTTGGCGACGGCGGCGGCGCAGGCGACCGGGTTGCCGCCGAAAGTGGAGAGGTGCTCGCCGGGTCGCAGCGAATCAGCGATCTCCGGTCGGGCGACGGTCGCGCTGAGGGGGAAACCGTCGGCGATGCCCTTGGCCAGGACCATGATGTCCGGCTCGACGCCGAAGTGCTCGACGGCGAAGAACTTGCCGGTGCGTCCGAAGCCACTCTGGACTTCGTCGGCGATGAAGAGGATGCCGTGGCGATCGAGGACCTCTTTCACCCGTCGGAAATAGGATGCGGGCGGGACGAGGATGCCGCCTTCGCCCATCACCGGCTCGGCGATGAAGGCGGCGACGTCGCCGCTCGTCTGGCAGGTGATCGCCCACTCGACCATCTCGGCGCAGCGCTCAGCGACCGTCTCTGGGTCGTCGGTGCCGAACGGGTTGCGGTAGACGTAGGGGGCGGGCGCGAAGGCGATGCCGGGCAGGTACGGCCCGCCGCGGGTCTTGCGGGCTTTGTTGCCCGTAATGGAGAGCGTCGCATTCGACCGGCCGTGGAACGAGTGGGTCAGGGCGATGAACTCGTGGCGGCCGGTGTACGCCTTGGCGAGGCGCATCGCCGTCTCGATACCCTCGGCGCCGGAGTTGCCGAAGAACGTCTTGCTCAGCTCACCGGGCGCGATGGCCGCGATCTTCTCGGCGCAGTCGGCGACGACGGGGACGTGGTAGATGTAGCTCGCGGCGTGGACGACCCGCTCGAGCTGCTCGCGCACGGCGGCCAGCACCCGCGGGTGGCGGTGCCCGGCGTTGGCGACCGAGATGCCGGCGAAGCAGTCGAGGTACTCAGTCCCGTCCGCGTCCCAGATCGTCGCCCCCTCGGCTCGCGCGACGACGATGGGCTCGACGGCAGCCACAAAGCTCGTGTTTACGTACTTCCGGTATTTTTCCACCGTCGCGTCATGGTCCGCGCTCCTCGTCAGCACCGCGCCGGCTCGACTCTCGCTCATCCCTGCCTCTCCTTCGCTCGATTCTTCCGATCTATCAGACTATTGCCCGGATTACCCTGTCATTTCGAGCCGCGGCTCGAAATGACAGGGTAGGGCAGCCGATGGTCATGGTGAGCACATCCATTGCGCCTATCGCCGCTCATCGCCGTTCATCACGCTTCGCGGCGAGGGCCGTTTGCGCTTCGGCGACCGATGGCCAGCCGTCGATGCCGGCCGTCTCGCGGGCGGCGTCGAGGATGGCGAGGACCATGGCGTCGGCGGCTGCTGCACCGACGAGGTCGGTCAGATTCGCGCCGGTGGTCCGAGACGGCTCGATCTGACCCTCGTAGGGGGCAATCGCGAAGATCGTGTCGCCGTCGCGCATGGCGTGGGAGGGACGCATCGCCCGCGCCAGCCCATCGTGGGCGAGGTCGGCAACCTTGATGAGGTGGGGTTTCGTCAGCGCCGCGTTAGTGGCGACGACGCCGAGCGTGGTGTTCGTGGTCACGCGGGCTTCGACGGTCGCCGGCTCGTAATCCACGTGGTGGTAGAGGAGCGGCGTGTCGAAGCCCCCGGCCGACGCGTAGAGCTCGCCCGCGATGGGGTGGATCAAGCCGCCGAGTGCGTTGACGACGACGATCGCGCCGACGACGAGGCCGCCCGGCAGGAGCAGCGAGGCGGTGCCGAGGCCGCCCTTAGTTCGCACGCAACCGGGTCCTTTGCCCGCCGTCGCGCCGGCGCCCACGCCGACGTTGCCACGGGCGAACCGGCTGGTGCGGGCCGCTTCGGCGGCGCGGTGTCCCCACTCACTGGTGGGGTAGACGGACGGATCGCTGAGCGCAAGGTCGAAGATGACCGCACCCGCCAGGATCGGCAGCAGGGCGCCCCGGTAGGTCGCGCCGACACCTTTACCGTGGAGCCACTCGGTGATGCCGGCGGTGGCGCCGAGACCGAAGACGCTGCCGCCGGTGAGACCGATGCCGTGGACAAGCGAGCCGGTCGCCGTCGCCGCCAGCGCGTCCGTGTTGAAGGTGCCGGGGTTGGAGCCACGCACGGAGACGCCGGCCGCCGCGCCCTCCTTGCAGAGCACGGCCGTGATCCCCCGCCGCACCCGCTCGTGGGTGTAGTGGCCCACCTCGATTCCCGGCACATCCGTAATCGCGTTCAGCGGCCCGGCCGCGAGCCGCAAACCTGTGTCGTCAGTCACGTTCAAGTCCTTCGTGGCGCTTGGAAGCCCTCACCCCCCGGCCCCTCTCCCGTG
>JACDBO010000029.1 GCA_013694885.1 Chloroflexia bacterium
CCAGTTCCAGACCTCGCGGCCATTTTTTCTTGTCGACGCCGCCCCCCTGGAGGAGCCAGCCACCAGTGAGGACGGCCAGTCCAGGGCCCTGATCGGCCACATCCAGGAGCTGACCGGCCGTTTCGCCGACGCGGGCGGCGCGATCAGCCCTGAGACCCGCGACATGGTTCAGCGCGCCACATGCGCCAGTCATCTGGCGGACCTCCTCGCCACCCAGCTCATCACCGACGTTCCCACGCGCCAGCATCTCCTGGAAACGCTCGATCCGCGGGAACGGCTGGAACGGATCGGCGCGCACCTCACCGGCGCCATCGAGGTGCGCGAACTCGATCTGAAGATCAAGGCGGACGTGCGCGACCGGATGGACAAGACGCAGCGGGAGTATTTCCTGCGCGAGCAGCTCAAGGCGATTCACGACGAACTCGGTGGCGAAGAAGGCAACGAGGTGGCGCAGCTCAAGAGCAAAATCGCCGACCGCGGGATGCCGGACCACGCCGAAGAGAAGCTGACCCGAGAACTCAGCCGGCTCGAACGGATGTCGAACGTCTCCGCTGAAGCCAGCGTCATCCGCACCTACGTCGAAACAATGCTGGCGCTGCCCTGGCATGAAGAGACGGACGACCAGCTTGAACTCGATGTGGCCGAACGCATCCTCAATGAGGACCACTACGGCCTCGATCGAGTCAAGGAGCGTATTCTCGAGTTCCTGGCGATTTGCAAACTGACCCGCTCGGCCGGGACGACAGCCACCACCCAGATCCTCTGCCTGGTCGGCCCGCCCGGCGTCGGCAAGACGAGCCTCGGTCGATCGATCGCCTCGGCGATGGGGCGCGGATTCGTCCGCGTCAGTCTCGGCGGAGTCCGCGACGAGGCCGAGATTCGTGGCCACCGGCGCACCTACATCGGCGCTATGCCCGGCCGCATCGTCAGCGCCATGAAGACCGCCGGTGCCGTCAACCCAGTGATCCTCCTCGACGAGATCGACAAACTCGCCGCCGACTACCGGGGCGATCCGACCGCCGCCATGCTGGAGGTCCTCGACCCCGAGCAGAATCGGACCTTCACTGACCACTACCTCGATGTTCCCTACGACCTCTCGCGGGTCCTCTTCATCACGACCGCCAACCACGCGCAGCAGATTCCGCGGCCGCTGCGGGACCGCATGGAGTTGATCGAGGTTCCAGGGTATACGGAGGATGAGAAGATCGAGATCGGGCGGCGCCATCTCCTGCGCCGGCAACTAAGCGGCAGCGGCTTGCAGCCCGAACAAGTCGAGATCGCGGTACCGATCTGGCGTCGCCTGATCCGGGACTTCACCCGCGAGGCCGGTGTGCGCGGGCTGGACCGCGAAATCGCCAGCCTCTGCCGGAAGGTCGCCACCCTGATTGTCCGCGGCAAGACGGACCCGGACGGTCGCGTCGAGGTCACCGACGAGCGCCTCGAAACCTTGCTCGGCCCCAAGAAGTACGGGTACGAGCAAGAACTGGGCGAGAACCAGATCGGGATGGCGATCGGACTCGGCACCACCGAGATCGGCGGCGAGATCATCCCCGTCGAAGTCGTCGCGATGCCCGGCAAGGGCGCCTTGATCATCACCGGCCAGGCCGGCGATGTCATGCAGGAGTCGGCCCGCGCCGCGCTCTCCTACGCCCGCTCGCGTGCCGACCAACTCCGCATCGACCGCGACTTCCAGGAGCACATCGACCTCCACATCCACCTGCCGGAAGGGGCGACACCGAAGGACGGCCCGTCCGCCGGGATCACGATGGCGACGGCGCTCATCTCCGCGCTCACCCGCCGCCCGGTGCGCAACGACACGGCGATGACCGGCGAGATCACCCTCAGCGGACGCGTGCTCGCCATCGGTGGTCTGCGCGACAAAGCCCTCGCCGCCCACCGCCACAACATTCGCCGCCTCGTGGCCCCGGCGACCAACGAGCGCGACCTGCGGGAACTACCGGCCAACGTGCGCGCCGAGCTCGACATCATCCTGGTGTCCAACATGGACGCCGTGATTCAGGCGGCGATCATGCTCGATGTGGAGCAGGCCGACGACCTCGAGGACACCAAGGACCGCCCCTTCCCCGGCCCGGAGCGCCTCCCCCGCTTCAAACCCGACATCATCGACGCCAGCAGCCCTGTGTAGGCTGTCGTCGGCGGTTCCGTCCTCGACTTCAGTCGGTTGCCCGGCTGTTTTTTGAGCACAACGCGGGGAATTACTTTCCCGGTTTACCCACCAGCTGCATGTCAGCCAGGTTCCCAGTTGTCATTTCGAGCCGCCGCGAGAAATCTCTCGTTCCGTCACAACCATTGCCCGAGGGAGAGTGATCCCCCATGTGCTCGGAGACCATTCGTGCATGTTCTGGGCACAAACGCGGTATTCAAGGGGTGTCGTTCCGAGCGGACGAGTACCGATCCCGAAAAACCGAGCGAAACGTTGTGGTCCACGGGCGCCTGATATCTTCGTAACAAGAGATTTCTCACTGATAACTATCACTGCGGCTCGAAATGACAGTGTGGCGGTTGGCCGAAACGTGGCTGATGGATACTTCGGACAATGCTTTTTTGACGTTGGCGAGCGAAGAAGCGAGAGGCGACATCCATGACACGTCAGCCGATCCGCTACACCATGGTGATTCAGTGGTCTTCCGACGACGAAGCGTTTGTGGTGTGTCTGCCGGAGTGGGAAGGGCACGTCCTAAACCCCGTGACACACGGCGAAACCTACGAGCAAGCTGCTAAGCATGGTCTTGAAGTTTTGGAAGGCATTATTGCGGTCACACTCGACGGTGGGGAGTCGCTACCCGATGTCGTCGGAATGCGAGCGCGCGCAATGGTCGGACAACCTCAGCTTTAGCGGGCACCTCATCGACTCCCATCAACGGCCGGCTACATCCTATGGCTTCACTGGGTAGCCAAGCATCCACCCTTGCACGGGAGAAACGATTCAAACCGCAGGTTTATGCTCGCTAACAGGTGCGCGGCCCGAGTCAGCGAATGACTCGGGCCTCGTCTCTTTGCTACTCGGCGGCCGACACCAGCACCCGCTCGACCGACACGGGAGCGCGCTCGCCGTTGAGCGGCAGGGCGCGCTGCGCACCTTCCGGCAGCGACTCGCGCGCGGCGCCGATGAAGGAGCGGAAGAGCGGGTGCGGCCGGGTGGGGCGGCTCAAGAACTCGGGATGGAATTGCACGCCGACGAAAAACGGGTGATCGCGCAACTCCATGATCTCGGCCAGGGTACCGTCCGGTGAGGCGCCACTGACGACCAACCCGGCGCGATCGAGCCGGGTCCGAAAGTCGTTGTTGACCTCGAAGCGGTGCCGGTGCCGCTCGAAGACCGTCTCCTCGCCATAGGCCACGGCTGCCACGCTGCCGGGCTGGAGCCGGCACGGCCAGAGCCCGAGGCGCATCGTGCCGCCCATCTCCACTCCGCGCTGCCCCGGCATCAGGTCGATCACCGGGTGCGCCGTGTGCGGGTCGATCTCCGTCGAGTTCGCCCCGTCGAGACCGCAGAGGTGGCGGGCCACCTCGATCACCGCCATGTGCAGCCCGTAGCAGAGACCGAGATACGGCAGGCCATGCTCGCGGGCAAATCGGGCCGCGTAGATCTTGCCCTCGATCCCGCGCGGGCCGAAGCCCCCGGGCACGACGACGCCGGAGACGCGCCGCAGCTCCCGATCCATCTCATCGACCGTCGCCGTCTCCGAATTCACCCAGACGATTTCGACGTTGACATCGTGCACCAGACCAGCATGGAGCAGCGACTCGCTGACACTCAGGTACGCATCGTGGAGATCGACATACTTGCCGATCAGGGCGACCCGGAGCGAGTCGCGCGGTTCCTTCTTGATGTGGCCCACCAAGTCTCGCCACTCGTCCAGATCGGGCGTCGCCCGCAGACCGAAGTGCTCGGCCATATACGGCCCCAACCCCGCCTCTTCGAGGATCAGCGGCACCTCGTAGATCGTCGACGCCGTCGGCATCCCGATCACCGCCTCGCGCTCGACATCGCAGAAGAGCGCGACCTTATCGCGCACCTCGTCCGGGATTTCCCGGTCGGCACGGAGGACGATCACGTCAGGCTGGATACCGGACGACCGCAGCTCGCGGACACTCTGCTGCGTCGGCTTCGTCTTCATCTCGTGCGTGGCGGCGAGCTCGGGAAGCAGGGTGACGTGGACGAAGAGGGCGTTGCCACGCCCGACCTCGCGGCGCAGTTGCCGGATCGCTTCGAGGTAGGCTTGCCCCTCGATGTCGCCGACGGTGCCGCCGACTTCGACGATCACGACCTCGGCGTCGTGCTGTTCGGTCGCGAGGCGGATGCGGCTCTTGATCTCGTTGGTGATGTGCGGGATGACCTGGATCGTGCCACCGAGGTAGTCGCCCCGGCGCTCCTTGGAGATGACCGCCGAGTAGACTTGACCGGTCGTGACGTTCGAGGCGCGGGAGAGACTCTCGTCGGTGAACCGCTCGTAGTGGCCGAGGTCGAGGTCCGTCTCCGCCCCGTCATCGGTGACGAAGACTTCGCCGTGCTGGTAGGGCGACATCGTGCCGGGGTCGACATTGAGGTACGGGTCGAGCTTCATGATCGAGACACCCGCCCCGCGGCTCTTGAGCAAGCGGCCGAGCGAGGCGGTGGTGATGCCTTTGCCGACGGACGAGGCCACGCCACCGGTCACGAAGATGTATTTGGGCATCCGGTCCCTCCCGAGACACGAGCGAGCACTCACCCCGCCTTGCAAACCGATCGTGGGAGAGGAGAACACCGCCCCTCCGGTATGCCAGCTGATCGACCAGCTCGCCGCGCTAGGTCCGCTTCGCCGCCTCGCTCTCCGGAGTGAGCACGATCAACTGCATGGTCTCACTCAGGTCGGAGGGGCGCAGGCTCACCCGATCTCGCGGCTCAGGCACCTGGATTCCCAGTTGCGTACAGAATGTATCGAGTGAGCCGAGCGACCGATCACCGATCTCCGTAGCGTATTGCATAGGGAGCACGGCTTTCGGACTCAGCTCGGTCACCAGCGACGCGGCTTTCTCCTGGTTGAGCACATTTCCACCACCCGCGGGGACCATCAGGATGTCGATGTTGGTCAGGATCTCCCGCTGCGCTTCGGTCAGCATGTGCCCGAGGTCGCCCAGATGGGCGATGGTGAACCCTTCGATCTCGATGACATAGACGGTGTTGTAGCCATGTTGGCGACCCAAGTCATCGTCGTGATACGTGCGGATACCGGTGATGAAGACATCGTGCAACTCGTACTCGCCGGGTCCGCGAATCACCTCGAACTCCGGCTTGACGACGGACAGATTGCTGTGCCCGGCGTGGTCGTGCGAGATGGTCACGATATCGGCGGTCTGCTTCGGCATGGCGTAGCCGGTCGACCGGGCGATGGGGTCGGTAAGGACGGTGGCCTCTTTGGCGCGGATGCGAAAACAGTTGTGGCCAAACCAGCGAATCTCGGCCATGCTCGATTCATCTCTCCCACGTCATGCGGCAACCATGCACGAAGCCGGACCCACGCCGCACCGCGCGCGCCGGACTCAGGAGGTTGTGTCAGGGGGTGGGGATTTCGTGCCTGGCGTGCGATGTGCGAAGCGTGACGATCACCTTCCCGCAGCCTCCTTCACTGTACCACACCCGCACCAGCCAGGCACGGCCGCGAGGACATCAGCATATCGCGTACGTTCGCCTAGCGGAAGGGGGTGGTGCAGCGCCACCTCGTCAGCTGTCCTCGCCCAACGCCTCTTCCACGGCACGGCGGACGAGGTCGAAACTGTAGCCGCGGCGGGCGAGGAAGGAGGAGAGGCGGCGACGCTGTACCTCTGGCGGCAGTCTGGCGTAGGTCGGAGCTTTCTGCCGGGCCAATCGCAGTGCATCGCCATCCTCGTCAAGGTCGGCGGCGGCGATGGCCTCGTCGATCGTCTCGGCGTCGACGCCCTTCTGGCGCAATTCCTGCCCGAGCAGGCGCGTGCCGCGTGGCCGGTGCTGCTGGCGCGATTCCACCCAGCGCCGCGCGAAGTCGGCGTCATCGAGGTAGCGCCATTCCCGCAGCTTGGCGATCGCACCGTCGATCGCCTCCTCCGCAAATCCCTTCTGACGCAGCCGTCGGATCAACTCGCCCTCGGCCCGTGCGCGATGGGCGAGCAGCCGCAGGGCCGCACTGGTCGCCTTGCGAGTCTCGTCCCGCGCCAGCAGAGCGGCGATCCCCGCCCCATCCAGCTCGTTTCCCGCATACAGGCCAGCTTCAAGCGCGAGGTCGGCCGCCACGCCAAACGCGAATTCTTCGTCGATGAAGATGTTGACACGCTCCGGGTCACCGCGCTGCGCCGTGACGGCGGTGATTCGCCCGCCCCCG
>JACDBO010000062.1 GCA_013694885.1 Chloroflexia bacterium
AAGGGGCGGGTTCTGGCTCCCGTGGATCCGCGCGGCCAGCGTCGCGTCGCGACCGACGAGCATCTGGTAGATCGCGCCGTGCACCGAGCGCGCCGCGTTCGTCGCGAATGCCGCATCTCCGACCGCGCGCAGTTCGAGGCGGACAAGGAGCGGTGCGGGCGATGGATCCATCGTCAAGTCCATACCACCTGTGTGCCACAACCAACCCGCGATGCCTTATGGACGCACCCTCAGGGCGCGGCAAGACTCGCGACGGGAACGTACGCGATGTATCGACCAGCGTTGTTTCTTGGAGGGTACACCACCGGACAGCCATCGCGATGACCCGCAATGCATACGCCAACCGAGATCGCCGGGCGGAAGAAGGTTGATGGGTGATAGGGGGAGGGCCCTGTGCCGGACTCCGGGTTGCTCGTCCAGTCAGCGATGTCCCACGGGGCCAGGAGCGAGCGGGATGCGACGCTTTGCGCCGGGCCCGGAGGACGCCACGCCAGTGTTCCGGGCAAGCGGGATTTGGATCCGCATCTTCGTCCCCTCGTCGACCTGGCTCTCGACAGCGATTCGCCCGCCATGGGCATCGACGATCGTCTTGGCTATGGAGAGTCCAAGCCCGGCCCCTCCAAGACGTCGGCTTCTCACCTTGTCGACCCGATAGAACCGCTCGAAAATAGGGGCGAGCTCGTCGGGGAGCATCCCGGCCCCGCTGTCGACAACCTCGAAGACGAACTGGCCATTCCAGGTCGAGGTATTCAAACTCACCTTGCTGTTCGGCAGGCTGTATTTCGCGGCATTGTCGACAAGGATCATGACTGCCTGCTCTATCCGCGTCGCGTCCACGTGGATCGTCCCGTGTCCGGCAAGCGCGGTTCCGAGGGCATGACCATGTTGGCGAACGAGAACGCCGGCACGCTCGGCAAGGTCGACCGCGAACGGCTCGGCCTCGACCGGCTCGATGCGGAGCGGCAACGACTCCGCATCGGAACGCGCCAGGAACAGCAAGTCTGCCACCAGCCGAGTCATTCGCACCGACTCGGCGACGATCTCTTCCAGAATCTCGCGATGGCCGCATGCGCTCTCGATCACCAACCCGGCCTCCGCGTTGCCCCGCAACACGGTCAGCGGCGTCCGCAACTCATGTGACGCATCGGCGATGAAATCCGTCTTCGCTCTCACCGCGTCGGCGAGTTTGGCCGCGCTCGCCTGCTGCGCCTCGTACAGTTCCCGGATCTGGGTCACGACACGAAACGCCGACCAAACCAGTCCCACGCCGACCAGCACCAAACCGCCGAGCACACCCAGCAGGATGAACCGTGCTTTCTGGTTCGCCCGATCGACGTTCGCGAGCGAGGCTTCAGCCTGGTCCTCCCCCAATCGGTCGATCGCCTGTGCGGCCTCATCCAACTCCTCCAGCTGTGCCAGCCCTTGATCGCTGGCGACATCGAACGCGACGCGATCGACGTAATACAGCCCGATAGCCGGCTCAAACGTCTCGAAGTAGGTCTCCGCCGATGTCTCCAGCTCCTCGGCGGAGAGAACGCCGGGCGACCGCTCGATCTCCGCATAGTCGTCGATCTGTTCGTGCATTCGCATGTACGCGCTTGAGAAGTTCAGCAGCGCCTGGGGAGAATTGGGACCGAGGAACACGAGGTCGCGATGGTAGTGGCGCAGATCGAGCACCGCGGCGCGCAGGTCGTCGCCTTCGTCCTCGAGATTGACATCGTGCTCCAGGGCGCGCGCCGTTATGTCGGCAACATTCTGATTGATCGCCAGCCCCGCGAGGCCGGTGATCGCAATCGCGATCAGCAGTCCACCGAGCGACAGACCGAGGATGAACGCGGGTCGCGAACGCAACCGCTCCAGCAACCTCCTGACTGCGTCCGGAGCTCGTGCTACGTGGTGCACCACGCACCTCCCTGAGACGTTCGTTCGCGTCACCGGTTGTCCGGTCCAGCGCGAACCAGCCGTTCCTCGATTCCCGCTCCACTGACGACAAGATCGGTTAACATGCCCGTCATGCGCATTCTGGTTATCGAAGATGAACCCGCCATCGTGCGAACGCTTGAGCGCGGGTTAGGCGCGCATGGCTACACCGTGGTGAGCACCGACAACGGCGAGCATGGCATTGTCCTGGCCACAAGCGAGCCGGTCGATGTCGTGCTCCTTGATATCGCGTTGCCGGGGCTTGATGGTCATCAGACCCTTGCCCGCATCCGCGCCATTCGCCAGGATCTTCCGATTCTCATGCTCACCGCCCGCGATGATCTGAACAACAAGGTGGCCGCGCTCGAGGCCGGCGCGGATGACTACCTCACCAAGCCGTTCGCGCTGGAGGAGCTCGTCGCGCGGCTCCGCGCCATGACTCGCCGCGCCGACCAGCAGCGATCGGCCACGATAGAGGCCGGCGACCTGACGCTCGACCTCGTGGCGCGGCGCTGCTCGCGCGGCAATGAGCGGATTGAACTCTCGAGCCGGGAATTTGCCCTCCTCGAATATTTTATGCGCAACTCAGGTCGCCTCCTGACGCGTCAGCAGATTCTCTCGGCCATCTGGGAATACGACTTCGACCCCATGTCGAACGTCGTCGACGTCTATGTCCGATACCTGCGGCGCAAGATTGACCGGCACGAGCGTCCGTCGTTAATCACCACCGTGCGTGGCTCTGGCTACCGTTTCGACCCATCTCCTGACGGTAGCAAGGATTCCGGAACGCGGCCGGGTTTCGATGATGCTCATTGGTTTCTTCGGCACGGACCTATTCAGTGGGCAACCGCGGCCCTCCTGCGGTGTGCGCTGAAAGAAGATCGGTCGTCGGGATGGTCAACTGATCCGCGACCCGCTCTACGACGCATTTCGCCCGTCCAATTGCTTTCCGCTGCCCCGTCAGTATCCCTCTCCAACATGAGAACCAACCAAAAGATACGTGAGAATGTTCTCATTTATGTCTCTGTGATGACCGAATGAGTATTTTCTCACCGTTTATTAACTCCTCTTTAACGAGCCCGAGTCAGACTGGGGTCATCGGGCCAGACTGCTACCGGCCGCTCATGGCGAGCCGGCTACCCGCCGCGGCGGCGACACCCAGGTCCCGCGAGAGCGAATGAGGACGTAGGATGATCGACTCGATCAGATACCCATCTCCGGCGGCGACCGCCATGTTCTATTGTCACGACAGCTACGGGCTGGGCCATTTGCGCCGCACGCTGACGCTCGCCAACCATATCCGGGCGAGCGTGCCAGACATGTCGCAGCTGATTGTCACCGGGTCGCCGGTTGCTGAAGGATTCAGCTTCCCGCGGGATACGGACTACATCAAGCTGCCGGCCATCACCAAGAATCACGCGGGGGAGTACGAGCCGCGGTCGCTGTCGAGCAGTCTCGCGGCCGTCCGCAACATGCGCCGCGATATCTTGTTCAGCGCGGCACAGCACTTCCAACCCGACTTCCTCATCGTCGACCATGCACCGGCCGGCTTGAAGGGAGAGGCCGTGGCGACGCTTCGTCACCTCAAACATCATCGTCCGGAAACGAAGCTGATCGTTGGCCTGCGAGACGTCATTGACGAGGCTCCCAAGGTTCGGCAGGCATGGGCGCGCGACGGCGTGTACGAACTTCTGGATGACGTCTACGACCTGATCCTCGTCTACGGGCACCGCAACTTCTACGACGTCGTCAGGGAATACGGACTCTCGCCGAAGGCAGCGGATAAGACGCGCTTCGTCGGCTACCTCGGACGTCCACCCGGCACACGCCCGCGGGACGAGGTCCGGGCCAGCCTGCCAATGCAAACCGACAAGCTGGTGGTGGTCACCGCGGGTGGTGGTGGCGACGGCAAAGAGCTCTTCAACGCGATGCTCCAAGGACTCCGCCGCAACCCACGGGGGCTGGAGTTTGACTGCCTGATCGTGGGGGGCCCCCTGATGTCCGATGCTGACCGGTCCAGCTTGCTCGGCCAGCTCGGCAAGCGAAGCCATGTCCACTTCCTGGACTTTACCGATGACCTGACCAGCTACTTCGGCGCGGCCGACGTGGTCGTCTCGATGGGCGGGTACAACTCGGTCTGCGAGATCCTCTCACTTGGCCGACCGTCCATCATCGTGCCGCGCGCCACGCCCCGCAAGGAGCAGCTCATTCGCGCCGAAGTGCTCAGCCGGCGTGGCCTGATTCACATGATCCACCCACGCGACCTCTCGCCGGAACGGCTGCTTGGCGCGACGTGGGGCCTTCTCGCCGATACCACATCCGCACAACCCGCCCTGCCGATGGATGGTCTGCGCAACGTGATGGGCGCCCTCGGCTCGCTGATGCCCCACCTGCCCCAGGCGTGGGACCTCGCGCCCCGCCTTAGCCTGCCGGCGGAATCCGCTGTTGCGTTGGCCTGATTTGCTCAATCGGGGCATCGACGGCATCGCTCACCGGCGACCGCGTTCGCCGTTCGCCCAACCAAGGTGGCACCAATGATCGTACCCACCCCGAGCGACGGCGCCGTCGCCTATATCCTGAAGATGTATCCGCGTTTTTCCGAGACATTCATTCTCAGCGAGATTCTGGAACTGGAGCGGCAGGGACTCGATGTTCGCGTCTTCTCCCTCAAGCTTCCCAACGATGGCCGCTTTCACGCCGATGTGGCGCGTGTCCGGGCGCCGGTGAGTTATCTGCCCCCGTCCGTACTGGCCAATGCCCGCGCATTCGCCGCCCCGCACTGGCAGGTGTTCAACTGGAACCGGCGCCGGTATCTGCGTCTCTTGTTCCGCACCTTCAGGCGGCGGCGGTGGGGCGCCGTCAAGCGATTCATGCAGGCGGGCTACATCGCCCCGCGGTTGAAGGCGGAGGGGATCACGCACGTCCACGCTCACTTCGCCTCCAGCGCGACCTCGGTCGCGCATCATCTCCACCAGTTGGCCGGCACCAGCTACAGCTTCACCGCGCATGCCAAAGACATCTACATCGACGGCGTGGCCGAGGATGTCCTCAAACGCAAGATGCACCATGCCCGATTCGTTGTTACCGTAAGTGATTACAATCAGGTCCACCTCGCGACCATTTCAGACGACACGCCGGTAACCCGGATCTACAATGGTCTCGACCTCGACCATTTCTCGCCCAATGGCGCTCATCCCGACGCGCCACCCCTGATCCTCGCGGTCGGCCGCCTGGTCGAGAAGAAGGGTTTCGACGATCTCATCCAGGCCTGCGCGATCCTCCGCGATCAGGGAGCCTCCTTCCGCTGCCACATCGTCGGCACCGGTCCCGAAGAGCGCAAGCTCCGTAACCTCATCGCCACGCTCGATCTCGACGGCATGGTCTCGCTTCCCGGCCCCATGCCCCGAGAGGAGCTGATCCGGCTCTATCCGCGGGCGAGCGTTGTCGCCGCCCCCTGTGTGATCGGCGCCGACGGCAACCGCGACGGGTTGCCAACCGTACTGATCGAGGCGATGGCGCTTGGCGTGCCGGTCATCTCCACCGCCGTCACCGGCATCCCGGAGCTCGTTCAGCACCAACGCACCGGGCTGTCG
>JACDBO010000078.1 GCA_013694885.1 Chloroflexia bacterium
GTCCACTCCCGTTCAGGACTGCGCCACTCCAGCCATTGATAGCCGGCGACGACCGGGTAGATGAGTCCGCCGGCGATGATCACGGCCGTCGCGGCCGACAGTACGACGCGGGCGGCGGGCAACCTGCGCGGCGCCGTCCACAGCGCCACGATGGCGAGCGCACACGCGAGCGCCATCAGCAGCCAGACCTGGTAATAGACCTTGAAAATCGTGTTCATCCGCTGCCCGAAGATGTCGAGCACGTATAAAAACTCCGGGATCAGCGTCAACGCAAACGCCACGGCGAAGAGCCCCAGCGCGACGTTGGCGAGCGAGAAGCGGCCATCCCGGTCGATGAGCAGGACGATTGCGATCAGCGGCAGTCCGCACAGCAGCAGCAGCGGCGCGGGGATGAGGAGTGCGCCCAGCAGCAGGATCGCCCCTCCGACAAGTGCGGCGCGGGTCGTCATCGGATCCGCCGATCTGGCGCGGCGGCTCCAAAGCGCGGTGCCGATCAGCACCAGGGCAACGACGTAGAAGAAACCGAAGACACCCAAGTACTCCCGTGCCGACGTTCGCTCACCGGTGTAGCCGGCGACCGAGGCGAGCACTCCGCCGATCACCGGCACCTCGCCAAACGTCGCCGCCGCCCCGGCGCCGCCGGGTACGGTCGGCGCCTCGAACCGAAGGATGAACGGCGCCCACAGCAGCAAAGCGCTGGCCACGAGCAGACCGAGCAGGCGTAGCCGTTCCGGCATCGAGCGCCCGTTCGGACCGAGGAGGAGGGCGAGACCGGCGATCGCCAGGTAGGTCGGGAAATCCCACGAGTTCATCGCGTAGAGCGCGCCGAGCAGACCGCCCGCGGCCACGACACGGGCGACGACGCCCACCCTCCGCCACCCCACACTGGGGAGCACCGCGAGCAGCCAGGCAACGCCGAGCGCCGCGATCGCATACGGGAGCGCCATCAGGTGTGGGTGGAGATCGGCCAGGATAAAGCTGAAAATCGGGAATTCGGTAATCGCGTAGACATCCTGGGTGTCAAAGAGAAACCGGGTCGCGTCCCATCCAATGCTCTCGAAAAACAACAAACCGAGCACCGGCGAATCGAAGGCGGCGGACGGCTCCTGGAGAAATCGCACCATCGCCCATGGGTTGCCGATGGCAGTCACGAGAATGCCAGCGACCATACCACCCACGATCGCCGTTCGCCCCGGCCGCCAGCGCGCGACCACGTTGGCCCCGACGCCCAGCACAGCCACCACCGTCATCCCGAAAACCGTGGCCAGCGCGAGGTTGAACGCCACCTCCGGCGCCGCCCCGACCAGCCGACCGAGCGCCGCGAAGATCACATAGCCGAGGTAGTAGTAGTTGACGCGCTCGCCGGCGAGCCAGGCGTCCCGCGGCGGCATCTCCGTCGCCCGCATCGTCGACGAGAGCATCATCAAATCAGACGGCTTCTCCTGGTCAGTCAGCGCCGGCCCGTAGCCGTGGAACCAGAGGTACGCCCCGAAGGCGATCAGAAAGACCCCCTCGGTCAGCACCAGGTGACGCACGACGACGTGGTCGAGCTTGCCCCCCCGCCAGACCAGCGGCCATCCGACCGCCGCCGCCGCGACGAGCGTCACCCATAGCCCCCATGTGTTAAAGGGAATCGGCGAGATGGATGCGAGCAACCAGAGCGGATAGATCAGCCCGAGCAGCGCCAGCGGTCGCGCCAGCATCGCCCCACGATCGGCGAACGGGCGGAGAAAGATCGTGACCCACGGCAGAAAGGCAACCGTGGCAACGATCGTCACCGCATACCACCGGATCGTGACGTCGAGGACACTCATACGAGGCGTCTAGCTCCTGATCGAGCTGCCAGGTGCGTCAGATGGCCACAGGTTCGTCATTCTGAGGCCGCAGCCGAAGAATCCCAGCAGCTGCATCGCGCGCGAAGCGCTCGTCAGCGCTGCTGGCGCTTCTTACCCCGCCACACATCAGGCGGCACCGGACCCAATGCTACCCGAAGGGATAGTCACAGCCGAAATACGCGAGCCGGAGGAGACCCGCGTCGAACCGACTCGCTCAGATCAGACCGCGGCGGATCGCCTCGGCGACGGCATGGGCGCGGTCCACCGCGCCGAGCTTGGCGTAGATTCCCTGGAGCCGCTTCTTGATCGCGATCTCGCTGCGGTTCATCGCCTGCCCGATCTCGCGGTTGGTGCCGCCCTCAGCCGCCCGGCGCAGGATCTCGCGGTCGTCGTTCGAGAGGTCGGCGTCGCGATGCGTCTTCTCGCGCGCCAGTCCGCCAAAATCCTGAAGCACGCCGTCCAGCAGCTCCGGGCTCAACTGGCGGCGACCGCGCGCGGCGTCACGGATGGACTGGATCAGCTGGTCGGAGGGGGTGCTCTTCAAGAGATAGCCATCGGCGCCGGCTTCAAGTGCCTGGCGCACATAGGCCTGATCGCCGTAGGAGGTGAGCACGATCACCGCACCGGGGAACTGTTGCTCGCGCAGGCGGCGGGCGGCCTGGATGCCAGTCGCGCCGGGCATCCGCAGGTCAAGCAAGATGACATCGGGGCGCAGCATCTTCGCCTGTTCCAACGCAGTGGCGGCATCGCGCGCCTCACCGGTGACGTCGATGTCCGTCGTGGTGCTGAGGAGTTTGCGCAACCCCTCGATGACCACTGGATGATCGTCAACCAACAAAACGGAGATCATGGTCAGGCTTCTCTCGATGGCGGTGTCGAAACCGCCATTCCATCCGAAGTGGTCGTTGGTGTCTGGCTGTTCGCGGGTATTGTCGAAGGATCGATGTCGGTGGGGCGGTCGTTGAGACCGTTGGCGGCGATGACGGCGAGGATGTCGGTCGTGAGCGTGTCGCCGGTGTCGGTTCGTTCAATGACAATTGCGGTGCCGCCGCCTGGTCGGGTGACGATCGTGAAGTTCGCCCCGATCGCGGCGGCCCGTTCCCTCATGCTGAGGAGCCCGAGCGAGGTCGGGCGGACGGCCGATTCCGGATCGAAGCCGGCACCATTGTCGCGAATCGTCACGCGGAGCCCGTGCTCGGTCGTTTCCAGCCGCACCACCGCTTCGTCGGCGCTGGCATGTCGGACCACGTTGTGTAACGCCTCCTGCACGATGCGGTAGACCCCGAGCCGGACCTCCGGCGTCAGCGACGGCGAATCACCGATTGCTTCCAGGCGGCAGGCAAGCCCGGTGCGCTGGATCGTCTGGACGTAGGCCTCGATTGCCGCGACCACGCCGATGTCGTCGAGGTCCGGCGGCCGCAGATCGAAGATAACACCGTGCAGTTCCTGCGATGCCCGCTCGAGGAGTTGGTTCACGCTCGCCAGCGACTGCTCGCGCTCGTCCGGCGGCGTGGAGCCGTTGCGGATCTGCAATGCCCGGGCTTGGTAGAGGGCACCGGTGATCAGCGGCGAAACCGCATCGTGGATCTCGCCGGCAATGCGGCGGCGCTCGTCCTCTTGCAGGCGGACCGTGCGCCGCAGTAAGTCCCGCAGCTGACCGGCCTGACGTTCCCGCTCCTCACGTGTCTCCTCGAGTCCCTGCATTTGTTCCGAGAGTTGCTCGGCCATCTCCGAGAAGGTGCTCCCGAGGGCGCGAATCTCCCCGCTGCCGGATGGCTCGAAGAATTGATGGAAATCCCCGCGCCGAAACGCCGCGGCCTGGGCCGTGAGTTGACGCAGGGGGCGGGCCGTCATCTCTCCGAAAAAGATCGCGAGGGCCAGAATCACGATCCCCGCCAGGACCAACACGATCAGGCTCTGCCACAGCAGATTGCGGGCGAAGGCGCGAGGAGTCGGGTTGGTGACGAAGATGCCCCATTCGGCGCCGTCGAAGGTGAATGGTGTGTAGACAGCCAGCCGTTCTTCTCCGTCGGCGTCGGTGAACGTCACATAGTCGGCATCCCCGTCGAGCGCGAGCTTGATCGTCGGCGCCAGCGTGTCGAGGAAGAAGGCGGGGTTGCTGGCGATGCCGGCAGTGGCCAGGATCACGTCGTTCGGACCGGTGACCGCAATCTCGGTTTGCGCTGGTGCCAGCGGAACGACATAGCGAGCCAGGTTGTCGGTCTGGATGATCGCCCCGATAGCACCCACCGGTTCGCCTGGTTTGGCGGGGGTTCCGCCGCTGGTGCCGTCTCCGGCTTCGGGTCCCTGCACGATCGGCGCCTGAGCGTTGGTCGTCGCGTTCGCTGCCGCCGCTTCCGCGTCGCTCAGCGGCGTGATCGGGTAGGTCAGCACGATCACCCGCAGATCCCCCAAGGGGAGCGGATTCGAGATGAGGTTATCGCCCGTCGCCATCGTGGTTTCGATCTGGGAGGAGAGCTGCGTCCTCAGCGGCGCGATCGGCGGACCTGATTCCGCAATCACCGAGCCGGCCTGGTCGGTCAGGAACACACCGCTGAGGAGGGGGCGAGCGGCTCGATACTGACCGAGGACCGCCTGGGAACGAACGCCATCGAGCGCGACAACCTCCGGCTGGCGGGCCAGCGTGTTGAGTGCCTCGCCGTTCTCCTGGATGTTGTACTGAAGCGTCTGATTGATCAGCTGGGCGAGGGTGCTCTCGGTATTGATCAGTTGCTCGGCATTGCGCTCGATACCACGATCGAGAAAAAAGACCACCACGGCCAGCAGCGGGATGAGGCACGCGGTGGCGAAGAGCACAAACCGCGTGCGAAGGGACCAATGATGGATCATACGATTAGTACCCTTCGCACATCTGTATGATCCCGGTCCGCTGACCGATTCGTCCATACACGACGGCGGTGCTTTCGAGACATGGATAGCCGACCCAATCCTATGCTGGATGAGTCCCGGAACCCCTCAACCTATGCAACTCGGCGCGAAACGCAACGCTCTGTCCTCAGCCCATCGAGCTTGGTCCATGCCTGGCGCTCGGCCCGTGCCGCGCATGGTGTCTTCAGCGTCACCGAGTCCAGGATCGAGGCGGGAGATCCTATTTTGGGCGCCCCACGCACCCATTCCCACGCAGTCGAATCCCCACACATGCGAACCGCACAATAATCATCGGTGGCGCCGCCGCGCGCCATATACGTATGTACCTGCTCCCGTATCCATCGGTGCCGTCCCGTGAGTCGGTGCTGAAACCTGAACGGTCGAGCGCGGCTTTGTGCTTCGAGTACATCATCGATGTGGCGAGCGTCGCGTTCATTGTAGCCATGCCGCCGGTCGCTGACAAAATCCGCCGCGGTTGGGCCAAAGTACTTGCTCACGACAGCGAACGCCAGAGCGGCGACAATCACGCTGGATTCGCTCACATGAGCGATGCGCGACATGGGAGAGTGGGATGTCAGCCAGTCAAATCGTCGTCATCGGTGGCGGTGTGGTCGGCGCCAGCGCCGCCTACCAACTCACGCGCGACGGCCTGCCCGTGGTGCTCGTCGACGCCAATGACGAGGGTCAGGCGACGGCCGCCGGCGCCGGGGTGATCGCACCGGGAGCCAGCCTACGCCCGCTGCCGGCGTTCTACCCGTTCGCCGCCAAGGCGGTTCGTGCCTACCCTGAACTTCTTGCATCACTCGTCGATGACGGTGAGGCGCATACCGGCTATGAAGTCGTCGGCAAACTCTTCGTGGCAACGGACGATGCGGAACACGGTCGCCTCGAAGAGACGCTCGCCCTCTTTAACCGCCGGCGCGAGGACGGCATGCCCAATCTCGGCGCGATGGAGATTCTGACGAGCGAGGCGGCACAACAGCGATTCCCGCCGCTGGCGCGGATCGCGGCGGCGATTTCCATTCCCGAAGCGGCGCGCGTCGATGGCGCCCTGCTGCGCGACGCGCTGATCGCGGCGGCGCGGAAGCGCGGAGCGCGTATTCGACAGTGCCGCGCGCGACCGATCGTCGAGGCCGGTCGCGTCGCTGGTGTGTCGATCGACGACGAGCGGGTTGCCTGCGACCGGGTGGTGTTGGCCGGTGGCGCGTGGTCGGCCGATCTGGCCAGCGACCTTGGCTTCACGCTCCCCGTCGCGCCGCAGCGAGGGCAGATCGCCCACCTCACCATTGAGGGCGTCGACACGAGCCGTTGGCCGATCCTCGGCGGGTTCGGCGACCAGTACGTGCTCGCGTTCGGGCCGAACCGCATCGTGGCCGGCGCAACGCGGGAGACCGGCAGCGGCTTCGAGGTGCGCCTGACCGCCGGCGGCGTCCACTCCGTGATGAGCGAGGTGCTCCGCGTGGCGCCAGGGTTGGCCACGGCGACCCTGCGTGAGATGCGGATCGGACTTCGCCCGCTGGCGGCGGACGGACTCCCGTTCCTTGGCCTCGCGCCGGGGATCGAGGGCGCGATCGTGGCGACCGGCCACGGTCCGTCGGGTCTGCAACTTGGCCCGTACTCCGGCGCGCTCGCCGCTGTCCTTGCGCGGGACCAACCGGTCCCCGTCGATCTCACGCCGTTCGCCGTCGAACGCGTGACCGCTTTCGCAAGATAAGGGGGCATCATGAGCGAGGCAAGCGGGTTGGACCAGCGCATCCCCGCGCTGCGGGCAGAGACGCCAGGCTGCGCTCATGTCACCCACTTCAACCACGCCGGCTCGTCGCTCCCGTCGCGTCAGGTGCTGGATGCAACCATCGATCATCTGCGCCTGGAGGCAGAGATCGGTGGGTACGAAGCGGCCGCGCGAGAAACCCAGCGCACGGAGGCGGTCTACGCATCGATCGGCCGACTGCTGAACGCCGCGCCCGACGAGATCGCATTGGTCGAAAACGCGACCCGGGGGTGGGACATGGCGGCCTACGCGATCCCGTTCCAGCGCGGCGATCGGGTGTTGACGACGGCCGCGGAGTACGGCAGCAACGTCATCGCCATGCTGCAAATCGCGCGGCGCGGCGTGCGGATCGAGGTGATTCCAAACGATGCGCACGGTCAAGTCGATGTTCAAGCGTTGCGCGCTATGCTCGACGAGCGGGTTCGGGCCGTCTTCGTCACCCACATGCCGACCAACGGTGGATTGCTCCAACCGGCCGAAGCAATCGGCGACGCCATGCGATCTCATGATGCGCTCTACCTCCTCGACGCGTGCCAGACGGCCGGGCAACTCCCGCTCGACGTGGAGCGCATCGGTTGTGACGTGCTGTCGGCCACGAGCCGCAAGTACCTACGTGGGCCGCGAGGCGCTGGTTTCCTCTACGTGCGGCGCGAGCGCACGGCGGAGCTGACGCCTCCGCTCCTCGACAACCACGCGGCGACCTGGGTGTCGCCCGATCGCTACGAGGTGCGACCAGACGCCCGACGCTTCGAGAACTTCGAGAACTACGTGGCCGGGCGCCTTGGCCTCGGCGTGGCTGTCGATCAAGCGCTGGAGCTCGGGCTTGAGACGATCTGGAGCCGTATCCAGCGCCAGGCCCACCAGTTGCGTGCGGCCTTGCGGTCCATTCCCGGTGTCACGGTCCATGACCTCGGTGCCGTGCAAGGGGGCATCGTCACGTTCACGCGCGACGGTTTCGATCCGGTCACGATCCAGGCAAGGCTCGCGGAGCAGCGGATCAACGTCTCAGTCTCCGACGTCGCCAGCACCCGCTTCGATATGGAGTCGCGCCACCTCGACGATCTAGTGCGCGCCTCGGTGCATTACTTGACCACTGACGAAGAGATCGCCCGCCTCTGTACTTCCGTGGCAACGATGTCCGCGTGAGCCGACTCGAACAACCACGCCAATCAGCCGACTCACATGCCGAATCCGCCTGATGAGTGGCGCAATGCTCCAGACCGTCATTCTGAGGCCGCAGCCGAAGAATCCCCGCGCGAAGCGCTCGACGGCGCAGCCGGCGCATCTCGGGGCTGTTCGGACGAGGGGTATGCGCTGCGGCGCATCGGCTTGGCCGGCGAAGCGCTCAGCGGCGAAGTCGTTGCATCCCCGGAAAGGGGTATGTCACCATTGTTCAGCCGAAGCCCGGTTCAGCGGTCGAATTCGATGACCATCTTCACTTCGTCGCCGGATTTGGCGACGATGGGGGCGATGTCGTCGGTAATCGAGATGCGCGTGGTGATGAGCCGCGCGGTCAGCCCCGGCCAGAGCCGCTCGAAGCGACCAAGCGTGTCGACGGCGGTGGCGAAGTCGATGAACCCGGCGTTGACACTGCCGACGACGGTCTTATTGCCGGCCACCAGCTCGCGATTGATGCGGTCGGTCGGAACGTCCGCCGTGTGGTCGCCGCCGGTCAGGCTCAGCAGCACGAGCACGCCGTTGGTGCCGAGGATCTGCATCGCCTCGAACGCCGCGATACTGGCGCCCGTGCTCTCCAGAATCAAGTCGATGCGATCCGACGACGCACCGAGTTCGAAGACCGACTGCTCTCGCGACGAGACGTAACGCGCGCCACACGCGGCCACGAGGTCGGCCGCCCGGTTCGGCGCGGGCGTGCGAGCGACGGTCACGACCTCGACACCGCGGGACCGCAGCAACATCGTCCCGAGCAGGCCGATCGGTCCCGCGCCGAGGACGACCGCCGTCCGCGGCGCCCAGCCGTAGGCGAGTCGGCGTTGAATAAGGTCTGCCTGGCGGACCGCCTTCTCGACCACGGTAAGCGGCTCCGTCAGGACACCGATCGCTTCAATCTCGGCCGGGATGGGGACCAGGAAGCGTTCCTGCTCGACGAAGCGCTCGACCATGAACCCGTGGGCGCCGGCGATGCCCCGCTCGGTGTACTCACGCCAGAGGCACATGTCGGGTTGCCCGGCCTGGCAGGCTGGGCACCCATCCGGTCGCCGCACGGTGGCGCTGACCAATGCGCCGGGTCTCAGCCCTTGCACCTCCGCGCCCGTGGCGACGATGCGCCCAAGCACCTCGTGACCGAGCACCAGCGCGGCGCTGCCGGTAGGCGGCGTGCCGAACTCGCCGCGCATGATCTCCCGGTCGGTGCCGCAGACGCCGACGCGGATCGTTTCGACGAGCACCTCATCGCTGCCCGGTTCCTGCAAGGAAAGTGTCGTCCGATGCAGGCTGTCCGGCACACCGGGCCGCACGGCGACGGCTGCAACCGAGGCGTGAGCGGCGGCACCTCCCATACTTCTGCGTCCTCCATTCGATTCAAACAGTGGTCGCGAGCGACGGTCGCGCGGGTATCGTATACTTATGAGAGCGCGATGTCGTTCACGGACCGTCGGTGATGCCCTGAGAGGCCGCGCCGGTCCTGCGCGACACATGGTCGACCATGAATTAAAAAGGATGGTAGAGAAAACGCATGCGTGTTGAACTGCGTGACACGGAGAGCTTCGAACAGTTGCTGCGTCGGTTCTCCAAGGGCATCGAGCGGTCCGGTATTATCCGCGAGCATCGTCGCGGTTTGCGCTTCATCAGCGTTCAGGAAGAGAATCGGGCCAAACGCCGCAAGGCCGAGCGCCGCCGGCGCCGTAATCAGGCGCGGTAGATCACCTTCACCGTCCGCGCCCTATTGAGCGACGCTCCCGACCGCTGGCATTTCTGCCCGGTCGGGAGGTTTTGTGTCCGGCGAATCTTCAAAGTGGCTGCTCGCGGAGCGAAACCTGCACCCTGCAACGGCGGTTCGAGGTTCGCGAGCGGCGTGAGCACCTGACTCGGCCCTCGGCCCTCGCACCTCGGCTCATCGTCAGATCGGGCGTCGGATCGGGCGACGGCGGGCGTGCAGCGAGACCTCCTCTCGCTCCTGGGCACGCTCTTCCAAGGCGGAGAAGAAGGGTCGCGCCTCCGCCGTCACCGCGGGCGTGCGCACTCGCAGGAGATCGAGCACGAGGGTGACAATCGGAGCGACCACCATCAGGGCCAAGAGGTAGCTCGCCAATAGGCTGGCGAGTCCAAGCGACCATTTCAGTGCGACGAAGATGATGAACCCCAGGACGGCCGCGGCGTCGCCGGTCACGCTTTCCTGCCCGAAGCCAACGATGACGTCCGCGCGCTGCCGGAGGACGAAGATCGGCGCCCACAATGTGGTCGCGCCCAGCAGGATGGCGAGTTGGATGCCATAGCCTCCGACGTGGCGGGCGACCAGACACGCGGCGCTCGTGAGCGACAGCACGAGCAGACCGACCGTCACCCAGCGGGCAACTTCGGGCACCGGGTCGAAGACGAAGCGTTCCGACGCCCAGGGCCTTGAAAGGCGGTATGGCTCGGCGATCAATTGCAGCCAGTCGTCGAACAGCGTTCCCCAAACGACGAACGCGAGCGTGACGGTGAACGAGAACCGGGCGATGGCCCGCCACCGCGACTCGTCGTCCGTGAGCACGTCGCGGACGAATGGCCGGTTCGCGCGAATCAACAGCGCCAGCGCCACCAGAACCGCCACTCCGAGACTCACGTTGCTGACCGCGACCCGTGCCATGACCTCCGCCAAATCGTTCATCGTGGGTCTCCCTCGTGGGGCGTCATCCCGCGTTCAGGCTCACGCCCGCGCGGTTTCCAGGGCGTCCAATTGCGTTTCGATATCCGCCAAGCGCCGCCGCGCGATGGGCATGCGCTCGACCAAGCGATGGCGCTCCTCGACTTCGCCCGCTCGCTCATCGAGCAGGCGGTCGGCTTCGCGCTTGAGCTGTCCCCGCTCGGCATTGCGCCGGGCGCACGCCTGACACCGACCGCGCCAATCCCGCCACCCGCCGCACACCGCGCAGGGACGACCGAGATCGGCCAGCGTCGGTCGATCAGGAAAGGGTTCAGCGTCCAACTGACGATCGCGCAGGTCGGACGCAAAGACGAACAAGCTGTCGGTGAGGTGGACCGTGAGCGACTCCACGAGCTCGGCAGAAATGGTCGTCGGGACGAGGCGCGCCGGATCACCGGCGAGCCGGCGAAGTTCACCCATGGCGACCTGGTGCCCGCGCTCCGCCCAGTCGACCTCCTCGTCGTATTGGAACCGTTGATCGCCGACCGTGAAACCCACCGATGGCGGCTGACCGCTGCTTACCACAATGTCGGTGATGGGCGTTTCGTGCAACGCGGCGAATGGTTCAGGAGGAGCGGCGTCTAATCGTTCGAGGTCGTCGTTGACGGTCGCGAGTGCCTCGGTCAGCAGGGCGATGCGCTGCTCCCACGGGTTGTCAGCGGTGCTCGCCAGTTCGCCTTGCTCGACCTCGAAGAGGGCCGCCTGACGTCGACGCTCGAGTTCCGCCAGCCGCCGGGCGCCTCCGTCAGGCGTCTCAGCGACCCCTGCCCGGTTATCCTGGGCGCGCTGCCGCGCGGCCGCGAGGTGCGGCGGCAACGGACGATCCGCGGGCAGCGTCACCGTCCCGCCGGGCTGCCCGGCGGTCTGCTCGTCGTCGCGTTTCCAGAATCGAAGCCAGGACATGACGGCGCGCCTCTCGCTCGTCTCGCTATTCTGACACAGGGCGCAGAGGTGCGACGCCTCCCTTGACCAGTAGGGAGTGGGGCGGGAACAATGGTGGTAACCGTGAGACGACCGGGAAACGAAATAGGAGACGAAGGCGGGTGTCGATTCCAGCGAACCAGGCGTCTTCGCCGGGCGACGGCGTTGCGTGGCGACCGTCCAGCGACGATCTGAACCGGAGCCGGCTGCACAAGCTGATCCAGCAGACGGGGAGTGGCGACTACGCCGGGTTGCTGCGACGCGTAGCACGCGACCCCACGTGGTACTGGGAGACCGTGCTGCGCGATCTCGACCTGGCGTGGCACAGACCCTGGGATCGCATCTGGGATCTCAGCGCCGGCAAGGCCCGGCCTCGATGGTTCCCCGGCGCGGGCTTCAACTACACCAGCGCGCTTGACCGGCACGCCGACGGTCCGCGCCGCGACCACCCAGCGGTTATCTGGGAAGGCGACGATGGCGACGTGCGCCGCCTGACGTTCGCGGAACTCGGCGACCTCAGCGACCGCTGCGCCGCCGCCCTGCGCGGCCTCGGCGTCGGCGAGGGGGACCGCGTCGGCATCTTCCTGCCGATGGTGCCTGAAACGGTCGCCGCAACACTCGCCTGCGGCAAACTCGGCGCGGTCTATGTCCCGCTCTTCTCCGGCTTCGGCGAGGATGCCGTCGCCTCGCGTCTGCGTGACTGCGAGGCGCGAGTCCTGATCACCGCCGATGGCTTCTCCCGGCGCGGCAAGCTCGTCGCCATGAAACCGGTGGCCGACCGGGCGCTGACCGCCGCCCCGTCGGTCGATCGCTGCCTGGTCCTGCGACGTGCTGGCAACGATGTCGCGTGGGACGAGAAACGTGACGTTTGGTGGCACGACGCCGTCGACGGGGCAAGCACCGAGCGAATCACTGAACCGACCGCGGCCGATGACCCGTACATGATTCTTTACACCTCCGGTACAACCGGCAGGCCGAAGGGCGCGGTCCATATCCACGCCGGGTTTCCGATCAAGGCGACGCACGATCTGGCCTACTGCTTCGATGTGCAAGCCGACGATGTGGTCTTTTGGTTGACCGACCTCGGCTGGATGATGGGGCCGTGGCTGATCGCGGGCGGTCTCACCCTCGGGGCGACGATCGTGCTGCTCGAAGGCACGCCCGACTACCCCGCTCCGGACCGTCTGTGGCAGATGATTGAGCGTCACCGGGTTACCGTCTGCGGCGTCGCGCCGACCGCGATCCGGGCATTGATGCCGCACGGCGCTGATCTGGTCACGCGGCGTGACCGCTCGTCGCTGCGCGTGCTCGGCTCGACAGGCGAGACGTGGAACCCCGAACCGTGGTGGTGGTACTTCAACCACGTCGGCGAGGGCCGCTGCCCGATCATCAACTATTCCGGCGGTACGGAGACTGGCGGCGGCATCGTCAGCGGGCTCACGATCGCGCCCGTGAAACCGTGCGGCTTCGCCGGGCCGGTCCCGGGTATGGTCGCTGATGTCGTCGATGAAGCGGGCAGGTCGCTGCGTGGCGCGGTCGGAGAGCTGGTGGTCCGTGCGCCGTGGGTCGGGATGACGGCCGGCTTCTGGCGCGACCCCGCGCGCTACGAAGCGACGTACTGGTCGCGGTTCCCCGACACCTGGGTCCATGGAGATTGGGCGGAAGTCGATACCGACGGTTGCTGGTTCATCCGGGGCCGCTCCGACGACACCCTCAAAGTGGCGGGGAAACGGATCGGACCGGCGGAGATCGAGAGCGCCGCGGTGGATCATCAGGCCGTCCAGGAAGCCGCCGCCATCGGCGTGCCTCACCCCATCAAAGGCGACGCCATCGTGGTCTTCGCCGTCCCCACGCCGGGTGCGGCGCGAGCACCGGACGACGCGGCAGCGGTCTGCCGCTTCATCGGAGAGCGGCTCGGTGGGTCCATGCGACCCGAGCGCGTCCTCTTCGTCGATGAATTGCCCCGGACCCGCAACGCCAAGATCATGCGCCGCGTCATCCGCGCTACCTACCTCGGCCAGCCAGCCGGTGATCTGACGGCCCTGGAAAACCCCGCCGCCGTCGAGGCCATCGCCACCCTCCGCGCGGACCGCGAGGGCTGAGAGAGCACCTGACCCTGATTAGTAACCACGCGCGTACCGACCACCCACCCGCCTGTCATTTCGAGCCGGGGCGAGAAATCTCTCGTTCATGGGACCATGCCTTCGCAGAACGAGAGATTCCTCGTGGCAGCCCAGCCGCTCGGAATGACAACTTGTGAATAATCTAAGCAAACTCGGTCCTCGGCCCTTCGGTGTGGGTGAAGGCTCTCCGCGCAAGTCTCAGTCGGCCGCGACCGCCTCGGCAGGCTTAACAGGTGCCAGGTCCAACGGTTCTGTCGTGGCCACACGGTCGTTGATCAGGAAGTACGATACGACGCTGGCCACTATGATGGAGATCGCCGAGACGACGATCGCGCGGTCCATCCCAGCCATGAACGCCTCGCTGCTGGCGCGGCGAAGGACGGCGACCAGTGCCGGGTCGGGGCCGGCGAAATACGTGGTGTTCTCGATCACCCGACCGCCATAGCTCATCCCGGATCCGATCAGGTCGATCACCGGACGCACCGGCGCCAGCGCCGTGTCGCTCCGCAGGTTCGCGACATCGCCGGAGCCGTCGTATCGCGTCTGATAGGCGCGATTCATCAGTGTGCCGAGGAAGGCGATGCCGAACGCATTGCCGATCTCGCGGATCGCCCCATTGACCGCCGAGGCCACGCCGCTCTTCGCACTCTCCACGCTGTTGAGCACCGCCGTCGTCATCGGCGCGAAGATCAACGACATGCCGAGCCCCATCACCATGTAGCCCGGCGTGATGTCAAGGTACGAGGC
>JACDBO010000081.1 GCA_013694885.1 Chloroflexia bacterium
CTCCACTCCACCTCCTGCCCGTCTCAGGCCGGGCGGATGTTCTGGTTGACGCGGAAGAGGTTGGTCGGGTCGTAGGTCGACTTGATTGTCACCAGGCGGTCGTAATTGTCGCGGTAGGCCGCACGGACGCGGTCCTGCCCCTCGTCCATCATCATGTTCACGTAGGCGCCACCAGCGGAGTACGGGTGGAGTGCTGCCCAGTAATCGCGCGCCCAACTGGTGATCCGCCCGGTATCGGTCGGATCGGGGCTGACGCCGACGATCACCTCCGCCCAGGTCGCGTCCCGATAGCTCCAGGCCGTCTCGTGCTGCCCGACCCGGTGGGCGGCGCCGTTGATCGGGTAGAGGTGCATCGTGGAGTGCATCGTCGGGAGCTCACGGGCGTGCTCCAGGTGGCGGGCGATCGCCTCATCGCCGAGTTCGCGGACGAAGTCGGCCTTCCAGTACCACTGCAAGCCAGGCGGATAAAGCGCATCGAACGCGCGCTGGAGCATCGGGTAGGGCATGGCATGAACGCCATGCAGCGCCGGTGGGCCGACGTCACGCACGGGCGCAAACACCTGGTCGGCGTGCTCCTCCGGACCGGTGTAGCACCAGACGACGCCGCACATCTTCTTCAGATGCAAGTGCTCGGGAAACGGCGGCGCCGGTGGCACCGTCAGAAAGGCGAAGAAGCCGTTGAGGTCCTCCGGCGCCTCGGTGATGAACTCGCGGTACCAGCGCATCACGTTGGCGGCTTGATCCAGCTCCCAGAGCGTCGGTCCGCCGACGACGGTGCTGAGCGGGTGCAGCCGGAACAGAAATGAGGTGACGACGCCGAAGTTGCCGCCGCCACCGCGGACCGCCCAGAAGAGATCGGGGTGCTCGTCGGCGCTGGCCGTCACGACCCGCCCATCCGCCAGCACCATGTCCACGGCCAGCAGGTTGTCGATGGTGAGACCGAACTTGCGCGTCAGGTGACCGAGGCCGCCGCCGAGGGTGA
The DNA here is from genome assembly GCA_013694885.1 of Chloroflexia bacterium. Lineage (GTDB taxonomy): Bacteria > Chloroflexota > Chloroflexia > Thermomicrobiales > UBA6265 > JACDBO01. Next base: position 983 of record JACDBO010000081.1, read on the forward strand.
GTCCGCCGACGCCGGTGGTGGAGATGATGCCGCTCGGCGTGGCCAGGCCGAAAGCGTGGGTCGCGTGGTCGACGTCGCCCCACGTGCAGCCCCCCTGGACGCGCACCGTGCGGTTCGCCGGGTCGACGCGGATACCCTTCATCGGCGAGAGGTCGAGGACCAGGCCGTCGTCGACGGTGCCAAGACCGGGGCCGTTGTGGCCACCGCCGCGGATGGCGAGCGGCAACCGCTGCTCACGGGCGAAGGCGACGGCCGCGATGACGTCGGCGACATCGACACAGCGGGCGATCAGGGCCGGGCACTTGTCGATCATCGCGTTGTGGATGCGACGCACCTCATCGTAGGTCGCGTCGCCGGGTTGAACGATGTCGCCTCGAACGCTCGAAACGAGCTGTTCGATCGCGGCGGACACATCGGTCGTCGGTCGAGAAACGGTTGTCGCCATGATCATCTCCTTGACGCACTTTTCATGCTTGTCGTTTGGGTCCCGTCTGCCAATGTAGTCCTGGCGGCAGCCATCTGCATCCAGAGAACTACGCAATTGCGCGGCGGGATCGCGCGAATCGCGCGGTCCCGCCGATCAGGCACCGGGTCAGAAGGCTGCCTACTCGTCGACGCACTTGGTCAGCGGCTGGCCGGCTTCGATAAGCCCTGAGAGCAGGACCGACGCCGGCTCGTCACCGATGCTGCGCGCCGTGTGGACCATGCCCATTTCGACGAATCCGTCGCCGGCGGACAACTCGACTTCCTCGTCAACGGTGAGCGGCTCCTCGGCGGTCGGGGTACCGCCCGATCCGGCGCGGGTAATGGTCATCTCTCCTTCATCGAGCAGCGTGAAACCGAGCGTCCCGGACTCGACCGAGGCGACCAATGTACCGGGGTGCGTGTGCTCCCCGATGCTGCCATCGGGGCCGAAGATGATCCGCACCAGCACGAGTGCCTGGCCCTCCGCGGTGGACGGCGCACCGCTCCCGAGCACTTGGGCACTCACGTTCTCCGCGCAGGGCAGGTCCACCGGCTTCGGTTCGGCCGGTTGGGCGCGTGCGGAGAGCGCCAGTGAGCTGAACAATACGGTGACGGCGATAAGCATGAAGGGGGAACGACGTCGAAGAGCGCGTTGCATGATGGGTGCCTCCTTGGCCTTCAGAACGGCGATGTGAAACGCGAACGAGAGCGGTTTGCCGGCTTACCCAACCTACCCGGTCCCCGCTCGTGGCACATCGACAGAATTGCGCAGATTTGCGGGCAAGCAGAGGGCCGGTCAGCGCGCGTCCCCTGCGCGGTCCTACGCAGGCATCGCCGCGGTTCCGCGATTGCTCAGGTCAGATGGTGCTCAACAGCAAAGCGCGTGGCGCCGGAGCGGGAGGAGACGTCGAGCTTGCCGTAGACGGAGCGCAAGTGCTGGCTGACGGTGCGGGGGCTTATGAAGAGGCGGCCAGCGACCTCGGCATCGGTCAGGCCCTGCGCCACGAGCCGCAGCACGTCGAGTTCCCGTGGCGTGAGGCCGGTCACTGCCTCGCCGGTCGACGCGCCGGTGGCCAGCCGCGCGACGATGGTGTCGATGCGACCCAACGTGGGCCGGGCCCCCAGCCGCTCACAGACGGCGCGTGCTTCCCCAAGAAGCGCCGTCGCGTCCGCCGGGCGACCGGTCGCCGCCCGTAACTCCGCCTGTGCGAGCAGTGTCACCGCCCGTTCGTAGGGGGCCGCGCAGGCATCGGCCAGTGCCAGCGCCTCGCGCAGGTC
>JACDBO010000112.1 GCA_013694885.1 Chloroflexia bacterium
GTCTCGGTGCCGGCGGCGCTGACCGTCCTCGGTCTCTACATCGCCTACCAGCAATTCGAGAACTACGTGATGATCCCGCGTATCTTCGGCAACACGCTGCAAATCTCCTCCCTGAGTATCCTCGTCGGCGTCCTCGTCGGTGGGCAGCTGCTCGGTGTCATCGGCATCATCATTGCTCTCCCGCTTACCGCCGCGATCCCGGCGATCGAGCGAATCTGGCGGGAAGAGACGCCGCCGGAGCCGCTCGATGAGCTGCAGGGAGGATGAGTCGCGTGAGGAACCGCAACGCGGGTGTTGAGGCAATGAATAACCCTTGACCCCGCTCGTGGTGGAGGGGATCAAGGGTAAAGGAACTCATCCCAAAAAGAGCATTGGACGATTGAGCTGACAAGTGAGCGGCTGCTACGCCGCCTGTTTGGTGCTCTTGATGCGGAAGAGTTTTGTGCCGCACACGCCACACGTCCCCTGAACGGCGGGTCGTCCATTCTTCATCGTCACTTCTTCCGGATTCTGCATCTCACGCTTCTCGCGGCATTTCACGCAGTAAGCTTCCGTCGCCATGGTTTCTCCCTTTCCGACATCGTCCGGCGCATTGGTCGCCGGTTTTAAGTTGTATGCCTGAATGGTCGCAATTCATGTTCCAGCCGACCCGCTGCGTGACATAAATATCAAGTGGTCGCACTGGTCGTTAGTCTTCGTCGGGCAGCGACTCGATCAAGTCTGGGGTGTTGTTGCGCGTGCTGTTGACCTCGCGGCTGACCCGGTAGGTATCGAGTTGATCGGCGGGGAATGCCCCGAGCAGGTGCTCGAGTGCCGCCGAGTCGGTCTCCTCTCCATCCATCCACTCGGCGGCGGCCTCTGCATCGAGCATTGCCGGCATCCGGTCGTGCAGCGGCGCGACACGCTCGTTGGCCGCGGTGGTGATGATCGCGAAGGATTGGATCGGTTCTTCGGCTGGTCCAGGTGCCTCATCATAGAGTCCGGCCAGCAGCAACCCCGGCGCGGTGCGGTCGTGGATGAAGTAGGGCTGCTTGGCGCTGCCGGTTCGCTTCCATTCATAGAACCCGCTGATCGGCACGAGGCAGCGCCGGTGCCGCAGTAAGCCGCGGAACATCGGTTTCTCCGTCAATGTCTCAGCGCGAGCATTGATCGGCATCGCCTTCGGCCTCGTGCCTGGTTTCGTCCAACGCGGTATCAATCCCCAGTGCATCCCCCGAACCGTCCAACCTTCATCGTCCGAGACGACGACCGGCAGCGTCTGGCTGGGTGCGGCGTTGTAGGTCGGTGGGGGGTGGAACTCGTAGCGAAGCGGCACCTGGATCAACCGCTCGCTGAGCTCTTCGAAGTCTTCCAGCACATATCGCCCACACATACGCTCTGTTCCTTCGCGCAAATAGGGGTTAGGGGTTAGGAGACCTCTTCTATCCCCTCTTCCCTAACCCCTGAACCATTCGTCATGCTGCTCGGCGATGCTCCGGGTCGTGGCGCTCGGTTGCCGGCCGCTTCGCTCGGAGCCGGTCGACGAACGGGCTCGGGACCATGCTCAACACCCGATCTTCGGTCTCAGCCGCCGGTTGTTCAGAAAGAGAAGAGCGATGCCCTCCGAGCATCAGCGGCACGATGGCCATCGCCCCGAAGGCGACGACCCAGAGAACGAGCAGAAGGTCGATTAACACGGAGATCATAATGGTGCTCCCTTGCCCGGAGTTGGCCGGGCTCTTTCCATGCCGGCACTCGGCATGCCTGATCGCGAATCACGCGAGGGAGCGGGGAATCCGTCGCCTGCCAGTACCCAGATACGCGACCGGTCATCACGTGGATGCTCAGTCGGCGGGATTGAGCGGCGCCATCCAACCCGGCGGTCAATCGGCGCCTATCATAGTCAGTCCTGTGCCCCGGAGGCTGCCGGCAGGGGCGGTGGCAACTCCATGTACGAACGCATGTTCTCAGAGATGTGACGATTTGTCAAGAGTTCGGCGCTAAGAAAACGGACGCATGTTCTGATAGTGCGCGCCACCCTTGCCGCGCGGGCCAGCCGGCGGGGATACCGTACCCGGCCCTGATGCTCATCGCCACAGGCTCTTTTGAGCGCCACCGAAATACGTGAAGTACGTCGTATGACGTAGTGGCTCGATCCACGACCGGCAGCGAAATACGTCTTTCGGATGATGCGACCTCCTTCACCTGAGCGCACAATCGGATTGTGCCCGGATCGACCGGTCGGCGGCGGGGCAATGCCCACAATCTGCCTGATGCCATCCAAACTGTGCGCCGACCGCGCCGGGATCGGCAGTCAAACCGAGGGCTGCCCAGGGACAGGGGTCGTCCTCGGTCTTGACGCGGTAGCCGGCTCTTGTGGCCGGGACGTGCATATTAGGAGTGGCGCTGATGTTCGCCGCTGGGAAACAAGAGTCTGGCATGGCTGGTCTGACGCTGCCACGTCACAAAGCACTGATTCGGAACGAAACGGCCAGTCTACTGTCGCAAGATATACGGCCGATGCGCCTCCCGCTGCTTCGCCTCACACCCGAGGAATACGCAAAAATGGCGGCCGACCTCGGTCCGGACGGCGTCGCCGCCGCCGAGGTGAGTCGAGTGCGCCGGTTGCGCCGCACCGCTGCCATTCGCCGCGCCGCCCTGATCGAACTCCTCGCCCCTGAAGATCGTCAGTCGGTCTCACCGATCCTGATCTGACCGAACCACGCAGTCACGCGCCGCAAACAAGCACACCGATCCGTCGCGGCGACGACAACGATGGTGCCGATCAGGTAGAGTGCGGTGAATGTCGTCGGTCGTGAGCGGGCAGCGTCCCGGTGCTTCAAGGAATGGGGTTCCATGCTCGATTGGATGCCGGTACCGCTGCCGTGGTATCTGGTCGGTCCGCTCATGGGGCTCACCGTCGCCGGGCTCTACGCGATCACGAATAAACATCTCGGTGTCAGCGGCGCCTACGTCCAGGCGGTCGATTTTGCGCGCGGTCGTCCCATCGAACGCTGGCGGCTCTGGTTGCTCGGCGGCACGTTCCTGGGAGCGGCGGCCGTGGCGCTGGTGGCCGGCAGCCCGCAAGCCGGTTGGGGTTACGGAGCGCTCGGCGAGTACCTCTCGTTTCCCGCGCTGGTCGCGACACTCTTTGTCGGCAGCGTGCTGATCGGCTTCGGCGCCCGTTGGGCCGGCGCCTGCACCTCCGGTCACGGGCTGACCGGCTGTTCCACCCGGTCGCGAGGGAGCTTTGTCGCCGTCGTGACCTTCATGGTCACCGCCGTGGCGGTCACATTTCTCCTCCACGCGGTAACGGGGGGAGCCCTGTGAGCCGGTTGAACGTGGTCTGCGGCCTGTTCGGCGCGGCCTTCGGCTTCCTCTTCGCCGCGGCCGGCTTCAACCAATACGATGTGATCCATCGGATGCTGCTCCTCCAGGACTTCGCACCGTTTCTAGTGATGGGGTCGGCGATGGCGACGGCCCTGCCGATCCTCTGGTTGCTGGAGCGACGGCGGTGGCGGACACCGCTCGGCGGCGAGCTTGATCTGCGACGCTGGCCGGTCGAGCGCAAGCACCTCTGGGGCGGTCTCGTCTTCGGGACCGGTTGGGCGATCACCGGCGCCTGCCCGGGGACGGCCTCCACCACCCTCGCCTCCGGCAGCCTGCTCGGCATCGTCCTGATCGTGGGGATGGTGGCGGGGATCGCGCTGCGCGATATCGTCGCCGAACGCCGTCCGCTCCGTAGTCACCAGCCGCTGCCGGAACCGACGCGCCCCTAACCATTTCGGCACTCGTGGCGCCTTCATCGTCCGCAATCGCACGTTAATATCGAGGGATCCACGCGATGTACTTTAAGCAGTTTTTGGACGAGCGGGTGGGATGCGCGTCGTACCTGATCGCGTCGCGGCAGACGCACGAGGCGGCGATCGTGGACCCGTCGATCGAAACGGAACAGTACGCGGCGCTACTCCGTGAGCGAGGTTTCACGCTCCGCTACCTGATCGACACCCACGTCCACGCCGACCACGTCTCCGGCGCCCGGAAGCTTGCCGCGAGCATGCCTGGCGATGTGGAGATCTGCCTGCATGAGTCGGCGCGGGTGACCTACCCGTTCCGCGGACTCCGGGATGGCGACGAGCTGGCGCTGGGCCAACTCCGGTTGCGAGTGCTGCACACACCGGGGCACCGGCCGGAGCTGATCTCGCTGCTGATCGTCAACCCGGAGCGAAGTCCCGAGCCCTCGATGATGCTGACCGGGGACTCGCTGCTGGTCGGTGACGTCGGTCGACCGGATTTCGGCGGCGGAGACGCGGCGGATCAGTACGCCAGCGTGACGCGGCTGCTGGCGCTGCCGGACTGGGTGGCGGTCTTCCCCGGTCATTTCGAGGGACCGGGCGGCAAGGGGATGTGCGGGCGACCCAGCACCACCGTCGGGTTCGAGCGCCGCTTCAACCCGATCGTGCAACTCGTCCGCGAGGTCTTCGTCACGCAGCTGGCGGGCGAGGTGCCGGCTCGACCGCTCAACATCACCGCCATCGAGGCGACCAACCGGGGCGAGGCGGATCTGGCCTGGGCGATGCTGACGACGAGCCCGCCGGTGCCGGAGATCGGTACCGAGGAGCTGGCGAACCGCGCGGAGGACGCGGTCGTGCTGGATGTGCGGGAGCCGGCGGAGTACGACGCCGGGCGCGTGCCGGGCGCGATCAACCTACCCCAGGCGGACTTGGCGACGCGGCTCGAAGAACTCCCGCCCCACACGCCGTTGCTGCTCGTCTGTCAGGGCGGGTACGGATCACTGCGCGCCGCCTAGTTCCTGGCCCAGGTCGGATTCGTCGAGGTGGCGAGCGTCCAGGGCGGCTCGGCGGCATGGCAGGCGGACGGGCGACCTATCGAGAAGGCGGCAGCGGTGGCCGAGGGACCGCGCTACGTCGAGACCGAGTGGGCCCACGCTGGCGTCATCACCGGAGTGTGACCAGGTGATTGCCGCCACACTGCTTGCCGCCGGTCCCCGAAACAGGCTTCGGGTGTCTGAACTTCCCGCCTCCACCGTGCCGGTCAGGCGCCCTCTGGACAGATCGTTGGCGTCGGGTAGACTGGGCGGACGGACCGGAGCGCGCGCCGGTCGGGCGTCGAGAGGGATGCTCCTGTGGCGCCCGCCGGTGAGATCAGGCTCATCCCCACACGGCGGAACAACGACAGCAGACGCTGTGCCCTTTTGGGGCGCCGGGGTGATGCCTCGGGGCGCGCGGCGCGGTATTGGACTCGATAAGGCTCTTCCTCGTGCAGACCGGTCGCCGGATCCTCACCTATCTCAAGCCGTACAAGCGACGGCTGGCCGTCATCTACGTCGCCCTCTTCGGCGGCGTGGTGATGCAGCTGGCGATCCCGCTGGTGCTGGCGCGGGCCATCGACGGCGGCATCATTGACCGCGACTTCACCTTTCTCTGGCAAGCCGCGCTCGCGATCGTCGGGTTGGCGCTGCTCCAGGGACTCTTCACGTTCGTCCGCTCCTTCTACGTCAACGCGCTGGCCGAGCAGATCGGCTTCGACCTGCGCAACGAGCTGTATGCCAAGTTCCAGGACCTGCCGTTCGCCTTCTATGACCGCGCCCAGACCGGGCAGCTGATGTCCCGAGCGACCGAGGATGTCAACAGCATCCGCGGCATGATGATGATGGCGCTGCGGGCCCTGCCGCACGCGGTGGCGATGCTGATCGGGATCACCTTCATCCTGTTCCGCACCGACTGGCTGCTGGCGCTGGTGGCGCTCTCGACGATGCCGCTCCTCGTCTTCTGGTCGGTCCGCTTCGGGATCGGCATCCGCCCGCTCTTCCTCAAGGTCCAGCAGCAGTTCGGCACCATGACCTCGACGCTCCAGGAGAACGTCGCCGGTGGCCGCGTCGTCCGCGCCTTCGCTCAGGAGCAGTCGGAGTCGAACCGCTTCGAGGCCGACCTCGAAGAGCTCTTCGACCGCGAGCTGCGGGCGGCCAAGCAGTGGTCGTTCAACTACCCGCTGACGCTGATGCTCTCCGGGCTGAGCCTGGCCGGGGTGCTCTGGCTCGGCGGTTACCAGGTGCTGACCGGTCGGATCACGCTCGGCACACTCGTCGCCTTCGAGCGCTACACCACGCTGCTCAACGAGCCGATCCGCTGGCTCGGCTTCGTCGTAAACCGCATCGCCCGCGCGCTGGCCTCCGCCGAGCGCATCTTCGAGATCCTCGACACCAAACCGGCGATCACCGACCGTGCGGGCGCGACCCCGATCGCCGCGATGCAGGGCGAGGTCCGCTTCGAGCGGGTCGGTTTCCGATACGCCGGCGCCAGCGGCGGCGCGCTGCACGGCGTCGACTTCACGGCCGCGCCGGGGCAGGTCGTCGCGCTGGTCGGTCCGACCGGGTCCGGCAAGAGCACCGTCACCAACCTGATCCCGCGCTTCTACGACGCCACCGACGGCCGCATTCTGATCGACGGCCGCGACGTGCGCGAGCTGACGCTGGCCAGCCTGCGGCGCCACATCGGGATCGTCCTCCAGGAGACCTTCCTCTTCTCGGTGACGATCCGCGAGAACATCGCCTACGGG
>JACDBO010000116.1 GCA_013694885.1 Chloroflexia bacterium
GTCCACGTCTACCTCACCCGCGCGGTGGGCATCCTCCGTGTCCTGGCGGCCCTCCAGGGCACGCGCGAGGATGCCTGGAAGGCCGAGGAACCGGGCAAGATCCTTCATGAGATCCGCTACGGCGAGATGGCCCGCACCGGCGCCATCCCTCACACCCCTTATTTCGGCACTGTCGACGCCACTCCCCTCTTCGTCCTCCTCTTCGCCGAGACCGTCGCGTGGAGCGACGACCGCGTCCTCTACGCCGACCTCCTACCCAACGTCCGCCGCGCCCTGGACTGGATCGAGCGGTACGGCGACCTCGACGGCGACGGCCTCGTCGAATACCGCACCGAGGCCGGTGCCTCCGGCCACATTAGCAACAAGGTCTGGAAGGACAGCGGCGACTCGCTGCACGACCGCGCCGGCCGGCAGGTACGGGGCGCGATCGCCGCCGTCGAGGTCCAGGGCTACGTCTACGCCGCCTGCGCGCGGCTGGCCGAGGTGGCGGCGCGGATGGGCGATACCGCCTGGGCGGCGGAGCTGCGGGAGCGGGCCGAACGGATGCGGCGCACCGTCGAAGACCTGTTCTGGCTGGAGGACGACGGTTTCTACGCCCAGGCCCTCGACGGTGAGAAGCGGCGCGTCGACGCCATCAGCTCCAACCCCGGCCACTTGCTCTTCTGCGGTCTGCCGTCGCCGGAGCGTGCGGCCAGGGTCGCTCACCGCCTGGCGGCGCCCGACTTGAACTCGGGGTGGGGAATCCGCACCTTGAGCGCCGCGATGCCGACCTATAACCCGATGAGCTACCACAACGGCAGTGTCTGGCCCCACGACAACAGCGTGATCGTCGCCGGTCTGCGCCGGTACGGCCATACGGACCTGGCGCTCGACCTGATCGAGGCGCTCTTCCAGGCGAGCTTGGCCGACCCGCTTCAGCGGCTGCCGGAACTCTACTGCGGGTTTCCGCGGTCTGACACGCTCGGCGATGCACCCGTGACCTACCCGGTGAGTTGCAGCCCGCAGGCCTGGGCCGCCGCCACCGGCCACCTGCTGGTGCGGTCGCTGCTCGGTCTGGAGGTGGACCACACCAGCCGCCGCGTCCGCATCGATCCGGTGCTGCCGGTGTGGCTCTCAAGACTGACCCACACCAACCTGGCCGCCTTCGGCGCGACCTACGATCTGGACCTCGCGCGGCACGGCGACCACATCACCGTCGACTCGGACGGCCCGCTCGAACGGGCATGACGAAGGGCCGAGGTGCGAGGGCCGAGGTTCGAGTTGGTCGCTCACTCGGCCCTTCGTATCAAGTGCCCGCGGCGGGGTGTCCGGTTGACTCGGTGGGATGGGCCGTTAGGGAGTGCGGCGTGGGTTCTGTTGCCGGGCGGCGGGTGACACCGGCGAGGACGACGATGGCGGCGGCGAGGAGGACGACGATGCCGAGGGCGAGGCGCAGCGAGGTGAGCTCGGCTACCCAGCCGAGCAGGGGAGGGCCGGCCAGAAACCCGGTGTAGCCCATCGTGGCGACGGCGGCAACGGACCGCCCGCGGGCAATGCCTGGCCGGTCGGCGGCGGCGCTGAAGCCGAGCGGGAAGACGCCGGCCAACCCCAACCCGACCGCCGCGAACCCGAGCATCACGGCGGGGACGGTGTTGACGAGCAGACCGAGCGCCAACCCGACCGCCGCGATGCTCCCGCCCGCCCGCAGGATGCGCTCCGGACCGAAGCGGGCGACGAGCGCGTCGTTGGTGAACCGGCCGCTGAGCATCGCCACCGAGAAGGCCGCGAAGCCGAGCGCGGCGACACCGGGATCGGTGCCGCGCGACTCCCGCAGGTAGAGCGCGCTCCAGTCGGCCATCGCCCCCTCGCCGATCGCGGCGCAGGCGACCACGAGACCGAGCGGGAGGAGCGCCCGCGGTGGCAGCGCGTAGACAGGCGCCCGCTCGCCCACGTGGGCCGAGGGGTCGTCGTCGATCAGGGCCGTCCGTGCCCAGAGCAGGGCGGCAAGTCCAACCAGCGTCATCAGCAGAAAGTGCGGCAGCGGGTCAACGTCCAGCGCGGCCGCGGCGGCGCCGGTACCCGCGCCAGCGAAACCACCGAGGCTGAAGAAGCCGTGCATCGAGTTGAGGATGGGACGTTCCCAGACGCGCTCGACCTCGACGCCCTGCGCGTTCATCGAGACATCCATACCGCCGTTGCTGGCGCCGGCAAAGACGAGCGCGAGGAAGAGCAGCGGCAGATTCGGCGCGAGCGCCAGTGGCGGTAACGAGAGAGTCAGCGCCAGCCCGAAGGCCATCGTTATCCGCGCGCTGCCGAAGTCGCCGATGAGCCGCCCGGCAAAGGGGAACGCGCCGATCGCGCCGACGGCGAGACCGAGCAACGCGGTGCCGAACGCTCCCTCGCTCAACCCGAGCCCGCCACTGATCGCCGGGATACGGGCGATCCAGTTGGCAAGCGTGAACCCGTTGACGAAGAAGACGAGCGAGATGGCCTGACGAGCGGAGAGCAATCGAGCGAATCCTCTCAGCGAGAGACGCGCGTTGGCGTCGCGCGCGACCACACGCAAGGATGCGACGATACACGCTTCTGGCATGCGAGAAAAGACGACCGTTGTCATAGCAGGACATCACCAGACACGAAATGAGAGGACACAGGAGGCGATCAGCGCACACGGCATGCGGCCAACTCAACGGAAGGCCGCACGGGAGAGCAACAGCGAACGCGATCGACAATGAGCGCGCGTCCAAACTGCGTTCACCAGACAGGCCAGGCAATCAGTACGGAACGCAGCGCGGCGGCTCAACGGATGTCTCCCACACCCGCGGCCTCGTCAGGGAGCCCGCCCCTGGGAAACTACCTATCGCTTCCCGAGGGAAGCTACCCTCGGTCCCCCGCGGTCAATCCCTTATCATTACATGGACGGGTGACTGCTTGACAAGCCCATGCCCGCACGGGCTGGGTTGTGATGCCGCGGGACTCGGGACACAGGGACTCGGGACTCGGGGATCAGGCCATGACGGATCAGGCGATCGTTCTCAACTGTCGGGACGTGGGAGTGGGTCATCGGCACCAGAGAGATTGGAGAGAGATCCGATGGCCGGCATCGCCTGCGACGTCACCGCTCGCACGGACGCAGAGGCGGCGCTGCGGCGCTCTCTGGAGCGGGACGAGCTGCGGGTCGTCTACCAGCCGATCATGCACCTGGCGACCGGCGCAGTCGTGGGCGTCGAGGCGTTGGTGCGCTGGGCGCACCCCGAGCGCGGTCTGATCCTGGCCGTCGAGTTCCTCCCGCTCGCGGAGGAGACGGGGCTGATCCTGCCGATCGGCCGCTGGGTACGCGGGGAGGCCTGTCGACAGGTCCGCGCATGGCAAGAACGCTATCACACGGAACACCAGCTGCGGTTGAGCACTAATCTCTCGGTCGGAGAGTTTCACCAGGCTGATCTGGTCGCGCACTTGACCACTACCCTGGGGGAGTCAGGGTTCTCGCCTGAGCGCCTCACGCTCGAGATTACCGAGAGCGCAATGATGGCCACGGACCCGGAGGTCAGTGTCAGCGCGCTGTTCGCGCTGAAGTGGCTGGGTGTGCAGCTCGCTCTCGACGATTTCGGGAAGGAGTATGCGTCGCTGAGCGCATTCAAGCGCTTCCCGGTGGACCAGCTCAAGGTCGATCGCTCGTTCGTGGCTGGGCTGGGACGAATCCCCGAGGACACCGCGATCGTGCGGGCGGTGGTCGACGTTGCCAGGGCCTTGGGCTTGACGGTGGTCGCGGAGGGTGTGGAGACCGCCGAGCACGTCGCGCAACTGCGAGAGCTAGGGTGCGAGGAGGGACAGGGCTACTTCTTTGCCCCGCCGCTTGTCCCCGAGGAATTGGAAGCCTTCTTGCGGGTATAGTCGGGATCCATAGACATCGTCGAGGCATCTGATCCGAACATGTTCACCGAGTAATTCCCCTAGGAGGTCGATCTCGATGAGCGCCCAACGACGATCGACCGAGGCCTGGGACAACGCCGGGGCGTACGAGCAGTACGTCGGTCGGTGGAGCCGCCTCGTGGCCCGCGACTTCCTCGGGTGGCTGGCCGTCCCAGCCGGCGGGCGATGGCTCGATGTCGGCTGTGGCACCGGCGCCCTCAGCCGAACGATCCTCGATATGGCCCAGCCCGCGACCGTTCTCGGTGTCGATCCTTCCGAACGCTACGTCGCCTATGCGCGGGAGCGGATCGCCGACCCGCGAGCCCGCTTCGAGGTCGGTGACGCGCGCGCGTTGCCGGTCGCCGACGCGGCGTTCGACGCCGTCGTCTCGGGGTTGGTCCTCAACTTCGTGCCGGCCGCCGACCGGGCGGGGGCGGTCGCGGAGATGTGCCGCGCCGCCCGACCCGGCGGGGTCGCCGCTGCCTACGTCTGGGACTACGCCGAAGGGATGCGGTTGATGCGCCAGTTCTGGGACGCGGCGGTGACGCTCGACGCGGCGGCGTGGGACCTCGACGAGGGCCGGCGCTTCCCGTTCTGCCAACCGGAGCCGCTCGCGGCACCATTCCACGGTGCTGGATTGGGCGACGTCGTGGTCCGGGCCATCGATGTCCCGACGGTCTTCCGCGACTTCGACGACTACTGGACACCATTCCTGGGCGGCCAGGGCGCGGCACCCGCCTACACGATGTCCCTAAGCGAGGACCGGCGGGCCGCGCTTCGCGAGCGCATCCGCTCGCGCCTGCCGTTTGCGCCTGACGGCTCGATCCGCCTCACCGCCCGGGCATGGGCAGTGCGCGGTAGCCGCGCCCCTGCGGTGTAAAGAGAATCGTTGCCGCGAACGTACGCGGACCGTATGTTCATGCCGCGGTGGGGCACCACCGGGGCATGACCACTCGGGATGACGGTGGGGGTATGCCACCACCAATCAAGCTAAGTGCGTATTGGGCCCGGGTGGTTCCCTGGGCAGGAACGGCTCAATTGCCTTCCGAAAATCGTCGGGGATCAGAGCTGCTTGCTTCATGGGACGGATGATGCACCCAGGCCGGGTTTTGCAACGTCCTCGTTGCCAAGGCGCTGGGCTTGATGGTGGTGGCGGAGGGTGTGGAGACCGCCGAACACGTCGCTCAGTTGCGTGAGCTAGGGTGCGAGGAGGGACAGGGCTACTTCTTCGCCCCGCCCCTTGACCCCGAGGATCTGGAAGCCTTCTTGCAGCCATAGTCGGCCACCGTGGTCATCGTCTGGACGATGGCCAGTTGGTGCGTCATCGGCGCGAAGAGGGTCTCTAGGTCGAACGACTTGCGGATCGTGCGCGATGTGGTCGAGCGCGGCCAGTCGATGGAGACATTCGTCGCCAAAATAGAACACCAGTTCTATTATTTGGTATGATTCATATGGTGCCGATTCGATCATTGGCGGCAGAACAAGGTGAGATAGGCAAGAGTGAAAGGCTGACCGCTTGTTGCCCGCGATACCGATCGCAGCCTTTTCCTAGCGAAAACACCCAAGGCCTTTGGGCGTATCGGGGGGTTGCGGAGAGCCTACCGGGCTTCTACTATCGTCATGAGGGTTCTTGGCGGCTCAAAATCCCGGTTTGGGCTCCCCGCCGACTCTGATGGGCAGGAGCGGAGGGCTCTTGCATCCTGTAGCGGCACCGCTTTTGCGGTCCGGAGACGGCTAAAATGGGAGGAATGCTCGCATGGTCTCGCGCGCAGTAGAGATTGAGAGCGCCCGAAGCGCGATTCTTTCGGCAGTTCCCCAACTAGGTGGTGAGCCGAGCCCAGTTAGCCTGATCAAATACTTGGTAACGAAGGGCACACCCGAAGACCTCGCCCGTACGGTCCTCTGGTATCTGATTGATCAGAAGGAGCTGGGACTTTCCCGCGATTGGGCAGTTCGAGTACTTTCTGAGAATGGCCACCAGGCCGATGACGACGCGCATTAG
>JACDBO010000118.1 GCA_013694885.1 Chloroflexia bacterium
ATACGACCCGACGGTGTTGTTCGACAACCAGGGCGGACTCGGGCCGGTCATCAACCGGCTGCACGGGCCGGAGCAGCGCGGCGATGAAGAGGTCGACGGCCGGGCCGCGCACCACATCGCGGCGACAGCCGACGAAGCGTCGATCGGGCCCCTCACCGGGTACACGATGCGCGGCAGCCCGGTCGGCGTGGAGCTGTGGATCGACCAGGAGACATCGGACTTGCTGCGGATCAAGCTGATTGAACCGGCCAGTTCCGGTAAGGATCAACCCGCGACCTGGGTGATGACCATCTCGAACCACGGGGAGCACGTTGAGATCAAACCGCCGGTCTAGCGCCGAGCGCTTCGCCGCCTCGGAGACGGCCTCGTTTCGTTCTCCCGCGCTGCTGGCCGCGTTGGCGGCCGTGTTCCTCGGCGCGGTCGATCTGACGATCATCGCCACGATCCTGCCCTCGATGATCGCCGACCTCGGGGTCAATACCGCCGATCTCGACCGCTACATCTGGGTCGTCAACGGCTATCTGATCGCCTACATCGTCGCTATCCCGGTCTTCGGGCGTCTCTCCGATCATGTCGGCCGCACTCCGATCTTCGTCGCCGGTCTCGGTTTGTTCATTGCCGGTTCGGTGTTTTGCGCCAGTTCGCAATCGCTCACCGCCTTGATCGCCGGTCGCACGCTGCAAGGGGCGGGCGGAGGGGCGCTGCTGCCGGCGGCGCTGGCCCTGACGGCGGACCGGTTTCCGCCTCGCGCCCGGATCGGCGCGGTCGGCGTGGTCACCGCCGTCGATACGCTGGGCTGGGTGACCGGGCCGATCTGGGGCGCCGCCATCGCCGGCGCGATACCCGGCGCCGATGAGGCGTGGCGATGGGTCTTCTGGCTCCATGTGCCGCTCGCGGCACTCTGTGCGTGGGCGTTGCTCTCCAGCGAAACCCGAGGCGCGACTGGCCCGCACCCATCCAAGTGGCGCGACTTCGACGTGCTCGGCGCGGTGCTGCTGGCGGCGATGCTCGTCTCGCTCAACCTGTCGCTGGCGTCGGGGAGCGAGTTGGGGACGAAGGCCGAGAGCGGTCTGCGGGCGTTGGGCGGCACACCCAATCCACTCGCCGCCTACACACTCCCGCTCCTTGGTGCGGCCGCTGTCCTCGCCGGTGCCCTGATCCTGCGGGAGCGGGCCATACCCACGCCGATCCTGCCGATTCGCCTCTTCCGCTCACGCCATTTCAGCGCCGCGATCCTAGCCAACGCCCTCCTCGGCGGGGCACTAATGGTCGGCATGGTCAACGTGCCGGTGGTCAGCGCACTGCTGGTTGACCCAGAGGATGTCAGCAGGATCAGCGCGCTGCTGCTGGTCCCATTCACCGCGATGATCGCGGTCGGCTCGCTGCTGGCGGGACGCGTGACCGCTCGACTTGGTGTACGTACATCATTTGCCGTCGGCGTTGCGCTTGTTGTCGTGGGCTACATCGTTGTCGCGGTGGTGCTGACCCCGGAGGCGTACGGGCGGATTGCGTTCGGGCTCTTGATCGCCGGTTTGGGTCTGGGTTTGGCGCTGGCGCCGTTGAGTGGGAGCGCGCTGTCCATTGCCGCCGCCACGGAGCGAGGGGCGGCGGCGTCGATGGCGCTCGTGGCGCGGCTGCTGGGGATGACGGTCGGTATCTCCGCGCTCACATCCGCGGGCGTCCGCCGCCTCCAGGACTTGACCGGCGACGTGGAGCCGATTGCGCGGATGGGCGGCGAGTCGACGGCGGCGTTTCTCGAACGGCAACGCCAGTTCATCGAGCGGTACGCGATTCCGCTCAGCGTTCAGGTGATCGGCGAGATCTTTCTGGTCGCGGCCGCGCTGGCGCTGCTGGCGCTCGCCCCTGTCTGGTTCCTGGGAAATCGCGACGCCTATGAGACGGAGACCGCGGAGCGGAGCGCACCCAGCGCTTCGGCCACCGATTGACGGTCGTTGTAGATGGCGCTGCCGGCGACGATGAGGCTCGCGCCGGCGTCGACCACCGGGCGAATCGTCTCGATGGTGATCCCACCATCGACCTGGATCCGGCAGCGCGGGTTGACCCGGTCGATCGTGGCCCGCAACCGGCGCACCTTGTCGAGCATCGCCGGGATGAACGCCTGCCCGCCAAATCCGGGGTTGACGGTCATCACGAGTACGCGCTGGACAAAGGGCAAAATCTCATCGAGGGCCGTCAGTGGGGTTGCCGGGTTGATGGCCACACCCGGTTCCGCTCCGGCGTCGGTGATCGCCCGCATGAGGCGATGCAGGTGCATCGTCGCTTCGGCGTGCACGGTGACGCTGTTCGCGCCGGCGGTAACAAACGGTTCCACCCATCGCTCCGGCTCGACGATCATGAGGTGAACATCGATCGGCAGGCTCGTGCCGCCACGGAGCGCGGTCAGGACCGGGAGGCCAATCGAGATATTTGGCACGAACCGACCGTCCATCACGTCGAAATGCAAGTAGTCGGCGCCACCGCGCTCCGCCGCCGCGGCCTCCTGGCCGAGCCTGAGAAAGTCGGCCGAGAGGATCGAAGGTCCGATACGCACTGGTTCGGTTGGCGTGGTATCAATCATAGTGGTAGGTATCTCTCCCGCGACGTTGGAGTGAGCGCTCACGCGCGCGTTCACTCTAGCAGCGGTGCGAGCGGCAGTGCGCGCGACGATGGGGGACCAATGCGTCACGTTCCACTTCAGGCGATAACCGGCGCCGGGTTGATCGGCATCACCTGGCCGGTCGCCTGGTTTCAATGGGAGCCGTGGTCGCTCCATAGTTTTTTTCCGTTGTGGCTCGGCTACATCCTGCTCGTCGATGGGTTGGTCCGGTGGCGAACCGGCACGTCGCTCCTCAGCCGCGACAAGGGCCGGTTCATCGCGCTGTTTTTGATCTCGGCTCCGGGGTGGTGGCTATTCGAAGCGGCGAATGAACGACTCCACAACTGGAGTTATCAGACCGCGGATTCGTTGAGCCGGTGGGAGTTTGCCGTGCGGGCGACGATCGCGTTCTCGACCGTGGTTCCCGCCATCTTTGAGACGGCGGAGCTGTTTCGGTCGTTCTCTGCGTTCCAGCGACGCATCCCGATCGCGCGCCTCGACCCGAATCGAGCGGGATTGTGCGCCATCGCGGCAACCGGCGTGCTGATGATCGTCATCGCGGTCACCTTCCCGGATTGGGCTTACCCCCTGACCTGGATCGGCGCATTCCTGGCCCTCGACCCGATCAACCGGCTGCTCGGCGCGCGGAGCCTTGCCGGGCGTATCGCGGCCAACGACTGGAGCGAAGTGCTGACGCTGTTCGCCGCCGGTCTGACCTGTGGGTTCTTCTGGGAGATGTGGAACAGCCGATCTTCGCCGAAGTGGTTCTATGACGTTCCGCACATCGAGATGCCGAAGCTGTTCGAAATGCCGCTGCTCGGTTATGGGGGCTATCTCCCGTTCGCGCTGGAAATCTTCGTCTTTTACCAGTTCGTCACCTGGCTCTTCCTGCGACAGCCGGATCGATACGTGATGCCGGCGACGGCGCCAGCGAGCAATTCTGGGTCACTCACGTCCAGGCGCCAGTCCGGTTGGACCCCGATCTCGCCGCGCTCCTATAATCCAGGCGGCCGGGAGCATGGTGATTGAGTGAGCGCGGGGCTGACCGTGAACCTTCTTGACCGTTTTGAACGGGCTATCGAGCGCGCGATGGAAGGGTCGGTCAGCCGGGTGTTCCGGCAGTCGTTGCAGCCCGCGGAGATCGGTCGCAAGCTCGAACACGCCATGACCGGGAACCAGCGCGTATCGGTTGGCGCGGCGATCGTGCCCAACGACTACGTTGTCGAGTTGCACCCGAAGGACTTTGCGCAGATCGCGGGGTATTCCCAGGGGTTAGCGCGCCAGATGGAATCCTGGCTGGCCGGGGTCGCCGGTGAGCAGGGGTTCACCGTCATCGATCGCCTCCGCGTGCGCTTCGAGGAATCGGATCGCGCCGCGGTTCATGCGCCACGGGTGCGGGCGACGATCACCGACCGGGAACCGGCGAACGGGCATGACCCGGCTCGCTCGATTGGTCAGCGCACGGAGATGTTCCAGGCGGCGGGTCAAGGCGCCCGAGAGGTATCGTTGCGGCTTCGCGTACTCTCCGGCAGCCGGTCCGGGACTGAGGTCGCGATCGACCGCGATCACCTCACTGTTGGCCGCTCAACGGAAAATGACGTGGTCTTCGACACGCCGGATGTCTCGCGCCGGCACGCCCGGATCGAGCGGAGCAAGGGTCAGTTGCGCATCGTCGATCTGAGCAGCACCAACGGGACACGGGTCAACGGGATCGCGATCTCGGTCTCGGAGTTGACTCCCGGTGACGAGATCACCTTCGGTGGTCAACGCGCCCAGGTGATCGGGCGCGAACGCGGTCGCGAGCGCTCCCGCTTCGCGCCTCCCGGCGAGAGGTCGTAGGCGGGATGGATGTTCCGCTCGGCGGGGATGCGCTTTCGTTCGACTGGTTCATCCTGGCGCTTCGCCTGATTTTCATTTTCTTGATCTATTTCTTTCTGTTTCAGGTGGCGCGCGTGACGGTGCGGGAACTGATCGCCATTTCGCAGGTCAGCGCGCGACCGGCGGCACCAACGGTGCCGCAACCCGGTTCTCGGCTGGAAGTGATGGACCCCGCGCAGTCCTCGCTCGCTACCGGGGTCACGCTCGCCGTCGGCCACCACGAGACGATCGGGCGGCAGCAAGACAACAGCATCGTGCTCGATGACGCCTACGTCTCCAGTCAGCACGCCGCGCTGTCATTCGAACGCGGGGTGTGGACGCTTCGCGATCTGGGCAGCCGAAATGGGAGCTTTATCAACGGCCATCCGGTCGAAGGTGCCGCGCGTTTGTCGCCGGGGGACTCCGTTCAGTTCGGTCGCATGCAGCTGCGGTTCCTGGAGTAGTCGAGTCAGAGCATGGAGGACGAGCATTCACCATGGCGAAACCACAGAGCTCGATGAACGCACCGGGCGCAGAACGCGCAGGGCCAGGCCGGCTCCCCGGTTCGCTGTCGCTGGTGCTGCCGGCACACAACGAGGCGGGAAACATCGAGGCCGTGGTGTCGCGCGCGTTGGCGGTCTTGCCCGACTACACCAGCGATTTCGAGATTGTCGTCGTCAACGACGGGAGTCGTGACGAGACGCCGCAGATCATCGACCGGCTTGCCGCCGAGGATGCCCGCGTGCGGACCGTCCACCATCCGGCGAACCAGGGCTACGGCGCCGCCCTGCGCTCCGGGTTCGCGGTCACGCGCGGCGACCATGTGATGTTCATGGACGCGGACCGGCAATTCGACATCGCGGATATCCGCTTGCTGGTGCCGTTCGTCGAATTCTTCGACATCGTGGCCGGGTTTCGGCTGGAACGCAACGACCCGCTTCGCCGCCGGATCAACGCGGAGATCTTCAACGTCGCCATCCGCCTGCTCTTCGGCGTGCATCTGCGCGACATCGACTGCGCGTTCAAGATTTTTCGCGGCGATTTGCTGCGCTCGCTGGAACTGACCGCGCCCGGTGCGCTGATCAACACGGAGATTCAGGCGAAGCTGCGCCGCCAGGGCGCCTCGTTGGAGCAGGTGGGCGTTCATCACTACCCCCGCATCGCAGGCGAAGCCACGGGCGGCAGCGCGCGCGTGATCTTCCGGGCGATGGGTGAGACGGTGCTGCTCTGGCTCCGCATGCACCGCTATCAACCGCCGGCATCGGCGACCAAACCGCGCCCCTACCATTCACTGGGAGACATCGTGATGGGAACGGGTACCGCCGTCGGCGCGTTCCTGCTCCGGCGACTGTGGCGACGGAAGTGACTCGCATAGTTAAAAAAGTGTCATTCCGAGCGCACGAGGAATCTCTCGTTCGTGGGAGACGTGCTACCTCGGAACGAGAGATTTCTCGCTGCGGCTCGAAATGACAGTTGAGCGGCGTTTCCGAATCTCGGGTGCTTTATCACCGCGGCTCGAAATGACAATCTATGGCGCGGCGGCGAGGTCGGCGCAGGTCCAGCCGGTGACGCGGACGCGCTTGCCGCGGGAGGTGGTGCCCGCGACGATGCTCAGGCGGGAACGGGTGACGCCGAGGGTCTTGGCGAGGTAGCGGAGCAACTCATCGTTCGCCGCGCCGTCCACGGGTGGCACCGCAATGCGGATTCGCAGGACACCGCCAGCCGCTCCCACAGCCTCGGTGCGGCCGGCACGCGGCGTGACACGGACGGCAAGCTCCGCGTCGCCATCGCGCATGATGCAGGCTTCCGCCAATGCGCGCCGGACATCAAGCATCGAGGTGGAGTCAGGCGGCAATGGGGCGACGCTGCCGGCGCTGCCGCAGCGATGTGGCGACCTCGCTCATGGTGTCGGCGGCGTGCAGCGGTCGACCCAGAGTGGCCGCCACGTCGCTCAGCGCCATGTCGTCGAGCAACGTCCCGGTGCGGTCGGAGATCATCCGCCGGGAGACAAAGACGGGTCCGTCGTCCGCGCGCCGGTTGAGTGCGTATAACAGGTCCTGGCCGCTGAGGAGACCGGAGACGTTGATCTCCGGACCGAGGAAGCGATTCTCGACGCCGAGCACGTCGAGGCGGGCGCCGGTGTGCGCGTTGAACGCGGCGACGACGCGGCGCATGGTCGGCTCTATGAGGGTGCCGCAGGCAACCGTCCCGACCGCTCCATTCAGGCCGCCGGGACGGGCGCGCTTGAGGTAGCGCTCCGCACTCGTCAGGAAGTGCCGGGTCAGGCCGATCCCATCCTCGATCTGCGGGAAGCCGTCGTAGTCGCGCTCGCCGGGCACCTCGCGCCCGGTCATCAGATAGAACTCGTCGCCGAGGTGAAAAAAAGTCTCGCCTCGCTCGTGCTGAAACCGCCGCTGCCACGATTCGCTCTGGGCGATCACCGCCTCTGCCTCATCGGGCGCATAGCGGCGGACCTTGATGAGCTCGCGGTTCGACTCCGGGAGGACACGCATGCAGGTCCGCGAAAGGCGCATCTGCTTACTCTGGCGCTCCTGGCCGTGCCGGCTGAGGCCGACCGGGACACCGGCGACTGATTGCAAGCGCGGTCCGAATGTCGCCAGGTCGCGCAGGCTACGATCAAGCTCCGCGCCGTCGTTGACACCGGGACAGAGGACGAGCTGCGCGTGGAAGTCGATACCGGCGCGTTCGAGCCGGGCGAGCTGCTCCATAATCGAGCCCGCCTTCGGGTTGCCGACCATGGCGACGCGAAGATCGGGGTTCGTGGCGTGGACCGAGACATGGAGCGGGCTGATGTGCTGCTCCTCGATCCGCCGCCAGTCCTCCTCCGAGAGGTTGGTGAGCGTCACGAAGCTGCCGTAGAGCATCGAGTAGCGAAAATCGTCGTCCATCACGTAGAGCGAGCAGCGCATCCCCTTCGGGATCTGCTTGATGAAGCAGAAGGGGCAAGCGTTCTCGCAGACGCGGACGCCGTCGAACGTCGGGTCGGCGAAGGTGATGCCCCAGTACTCATCGCCCTCCAGGTCGAGGTCGTAGCGCAGGATCGAGCCACGGCGATCGACATCGACCGTCACCTGTTCCGATTGGGCGGCGTACTGGAAGTCGAGGGCGTCCATCAACGGCGCGCCGTTGATGCCGAGGACGCGATCACCCGGCTCGATACCGAGTTCCATCGCCAGCGAGGCCGGCGCCACGGCGTCGACGATACCGGGCACAATGGGCGCGAGTTCCACTCGGCGATGAGAGAGCTGGCTAATCTGGGGCATCGCTGGTTCGGGGTCTCCGCGTGAAGAGGGCGAGGGTGGAATGCCGGGACAAACAGAGACGAGCCGCAATATTCGGCTCGTGCCCAAAGGGTACCACAGGGAAGAAAAGCCCCCTCCCCGGCGCTGCGCGCCACCCCTCCCTCAAGTCTGGGGTGGGGTCCGAGTCAGGGTGGCCATGCTCACATCCCCCAATCCGGTGATGTCGAGAGGGGCAGGCCGGGGGTGAAGGCCACTTGCCACCGTGTTCAGTTGAAGCTCGTACTAGTGGGCCCGGCGCAGCACGAGCGAGACCCAATCGCCCTCCTGCCGGCGTTCGACCAC
>JACDBO010000043.1 GCA_013694885.1 Chloroflexia bacterium
CTCCGCACCCTGCGCCCACATGGTGATCGTGCCGGTGGCCGGACCCGCGGCGAGAGAACTCACTGGAGCCGACGACGGTCCCGCGCTGTCTCTCCCACAACCAGCCATCATCAGCAGGGCGGCGGTCACTGTCGCTATTGCCGCGACATTCTTTCGGAACATCGACGTTCCCTTCGTGCAGGCCGGGCGGCCGACTGGTTGGACTACGGCGGGCCGCGGTGGGCGCGGGTCCACGTGAAAGCTTGCGCCGACGCATCGCCGGCGCGATCGGACTGCAAAGATACGCGGTCCGCATGGGCTGAACGCCCGGCCCGAGGGCCACAGCATCCGGGGGCGCTGAGCGCTTTGGTTAGCCGCTCAAGCAACTCTATGCGCATAGATGCCGCCCCGCAAGAGCTGGTTCCGGACTGGCTCCGGGATCATGATCTGGCTGGGGTCAGCCACGCTCGGCGGCGGAGTACGTCACCGGGTCCGTTCGTCGTGGTCCGGTTGCAGGACGCGTGGACGACGGTCCGCGGGGCCCGCGTGCCCGAGCCGGTGCAGTCGGGCCGGTGCAGTCGGGCCGTCAACCGGTTGGGCAGCCGCAGCTCTCGCGTAGCAGCACCTTCACCGGGAGTTGGCGGGAGACAGGATGTTCTGCTTGATGGGTGATCAGCTCAACGAGGATTTCGACCGCGGCGCGGCCCATCAACTCCATCGGTTGACGAACGGTCGTGAGCGCGGGCCGAGCGATGTGTCCCGCCGCGATCCCGTCGAAGCCGGTAACCGCCACCTGATGGGGAACCGCGACTCCGTGCTCGACCAGCCCGTCCATGATGTCAAGGGCGAGCTCGTCGGTTGCGCAGACAAGGGCGTGAGGCAGGGGCCCACGCGACAGTAGATCGGCGACCAGTTCGTGACCGGTTCGCTCCGAGCCGGAGGACAGGGGCTTGCGCGGCACGCGAAGTCCAGCCGAACGAAGCGCGTCCTGAAACCCCCGAAAGCGGGCCTCGTCCTCCGAGAAGGGCGTCCGTCCGACGAAGAGCAGGTCGCTCATCCCGTGGTCGGCGATGAGATGGTCGGTGAGAGCCCGCATCCCCGCAGCGTTGTCCACGGTCACGTGGCTGAGGTTGTCGTGGTGCGGAGGCTCGGACATCGCCACGATCGGGATGCGGTGGACGAGGCGGTCCAGGATGTCGTTGGGCACCGTGTGTGGAAAGATCGCCAGACCGTCGACGCGACCAGCGATGTCGGTCACCACGGCTTCGCTGGTGATCTGATTCCCCCCGCCGATCAGCAGCGCGTAGCCGCGCTGCCAGCACTCCAGTTCGACCCCGCGCTGAACCTCGTCGACATACAAGGGGAAGTGGCGAAAGTCGGTCCCGCCGCCACCCCGCACGACCTCGACTCCGGCGCGGTCGGCCGGAGCCGCTGACGTGGTCAACCCGGCTGCATCCTCGGCCCTCAGGTAGTCGAAGGAGAACAGGCCGAGGGCACCTGTCTGACCCTTGGCAAGCCCGCGAGCGCTGGCGCTGGGGACGTATCCCAACGCGCCGGCCGCGACGAGCACGGAGTGGCGCGTGGACGGCTTCACCCTCTCGGGTTGGCGGAAGGTGAACGAGACCGTCGCGATCGAGACACCAGCTCGCTCCGCCACGTCGTACACCGTCGGACGCTTACCCACGACCGCCCCCTCCGATCTCCACGACGCCCGCCCGTCCACGCAGTATGCACTCCGACCCGAGTCCGCGAACAGTCGATGAGTTGATCTCTGGGTCGACCGACGCGTGGCCACCGCGGACCCCGCGGTCAAGACGTCAACGTCGCTGCCGGTGATCATTTGGCGACGTCCATGCCTTGATCGCCGAGCCATCGGACCCGCCGCTCCTGGGTAGAGTCAGCTCGTGAGCGTCAGCTCGAACGCGTAGCGGCTGGCCCGGTAGATGTGCGAGCCGTACTCCACCGCCCGGCCGCCGACGTCCCAGGCAGTGCGGGTCATGGTGAGCATCGGCGCGCCGCGGGAGTCGCCGAGCAGGCGGGCCTCCGCGGCGGTGGCGGCACGGGCGCCCACCACCTGGTTGGCCATGCGCGGGACGTGCCCGGCCGCGCGCAGCAGCTCGTAGAGACCGCGGCCCTCCAAGTCCTCCCGCCGTAGCGCCAGCACCTCGACGGGCACGGCGTTGTGCATGAGCGCGAGCGGCTCGTCGCCGGCGTGGCGCAGCCGTTCGATCCAGGTGACCTCGGTGCCTTCCGGCACCCCGAGCGCCTCGGCGACGTGGTCGGGGGCGGGCATGAGCTCGAAGGCCCTTATCTCTGTGCGCGGCTCCTGCCCGCTCTTGGCGAGGTCGTCGTACAGGCTCGACAGTTCGACCGGCCTGCGCACCTTGGGGTGCACGATCTCCGTGCCGACCCCGCGCTTGCGCACGAGCATTCCGCGCTCGACGAGGTACTGGATCGCGCGTCGCATCGTGGGGCGGGAGACGCCCAGCTGCTCGGCGAGATCGACTTCGTTGTCCAGGCGGCCGCCCACCGGCAGCTCGCCGTTCTCGATGAGCTGTTCCAAGCGGTTCGCGACCTGGAAGTACAGCGGAACGGGGCTGGTCCGGTCCAACGCGATGCCCACGGCAGCCCCCTCACTCACTTTGTCAGGACAAAGTGTT
>JACDBO010000140.1 GCA_013694885.1 Chloroflexia bacterium
GGAGTGAGGACGTCGGAGGGAGCCGGGATCGGAATCCTCGACCGTCCACTCAGTTGGCTCCGCTCTTTAACTCCGCGAGCGTAATCGTCTGACTCCCAAACAGTGTCCGGCCCACGACATTTGTCGAATGAGCGCCGCCATCGCCAACGTTTCTCGAAGTGAAGGTCAAGAGAAAGGTGTGTCGCGGTGGAAAGGCATCGAAGACAACTCGAGCTCACGACGGTTTCGCCCCGCACCATGAGGCGATCGGGATGAACGCGTTCGTTCTCTCGGGGGGCGGCAACCTCGGCAGCATCCAGGCCGGCATGATCGAGGCTTTGCTCGAGGTCGGCATCTACCCCGACGTGCTCGTTGGGACGTCGATAGGCGCCGCCAACGCAGCCTTCCTCGCCGCCGATCCAAGCCTTGCTCAGGCGCGCGAGTTGTCTGAGCTGTGGCGGCGAGTCAGGACTACCGACATCTTCCCCATCCGCCCGCTGCGGGCGGTTAGGGCCTTCCTCCGGGGGGAGGCCATGTTCCCAACGGAGCCCTTCAGGCGCTTCCTCGACAAAGAGCTGCCCTATTCGCGCATCGAGGAGGCGGCAATCCCGCTGCGGGTCGTCGCGACCGACTTCGACGACGGCTCGGAGGTCGTCTTCGCGTCGGGCTCGGTGACCGACTCGATCCTCGCCAGCACCGCGCTGCCCGGGGTGTTCGCCCCATACGACATCGACGGTCACCTCTATCTCGACGGCGGCCTGATCGACTACGTTCCGGTGGGCCCCGCGCTTGCGGCGGGGGGCCGACACCGCCTACGTTCTCTCGGTCGGCTTTCGAGGCCCGCCCCCGGCGGGCCGGGCCTCGGCCAAGGCCGTGCTCATGCACTCAATCGGGCTGCTGCTGTCGCAGAGGGTCCGGCTCGACGGGGACCACCTGCCCGAGCACCACCCCGACGTGCGCATCGTGCGCGTCCCGCCGGTGTGCACCCAGATGCCGACTGTCGTCGCGATGACAAAAGAGGGGCCGTGGCCGGGGCATGTGGTCTTCCGAGGGCGTCCGCCGACCTGATCGACTTCACTTATGTCGGGTGGGTGACAAACGCGGCACGCGCCGGCCTTCGGTTCGGTTAGCACCACTACAGACTTCGGACGCGACTGAGAAGGGAGCAAGTGCTGTGAAGGCAATCTGGCAGGGTGTGGTGCTGGCGGAAAGTGACGACACCGTGGTAGTGGAGGGCAATCACTACTTCCCCGAGCAGTCACTGAACAAGGAGCATTTTCGAAAGACCTCCCGTCACTCGCTTTGCCTGTGGAAAGGGATAGCGAGCTACTACACGGTCGAGGTCGACGGCGAGCGCAACGAGAACGCTGCCTGGTATTACCCCAAACCCTCGTTTCTCGCGCGCAGGGTGAAAGGGCGCGTGGCCTTCCACAAAGGGGTCCGGATAGAGCCGTGATGGGACCGGATCGGCTCGCGGGCGAACCGCTAAACGGGAGCCCGCCGCCATGTCCTCCTTCCCGAGGGCATCCGCCGTCAAGGACTTAGGGCTCGTTACTCCCGCGCACGGCGTGCCGGCGGAAGGGATCGGGTCGTGCAGAGGCTCAGCAGGGCGGTCGCCAACATGTGGAACCAGTCCGGGTTTATAGGTGCCCCTACGTGGGATGCAGCAGAGGACTTCTCTTTCGTGAGCCTATCTGAGCGGAGTGGAGCGAGGCATTAGGGAATCCGGCGCTGTCCACACTGAGAGGATCGCGGGCGCTTTGCAGATGAGAGTGTCAGAACTCAATCGGGACGCAGAGCGACGCCGCTGAGTTCGCATTACCTACTCGGCAGAAGCGGCGTTCTCGGTCTGCTCGTCGATCCAGCGCGTCAACTCGTCCGCTTGAAAATAGATGCGCCTGCCAATCCGCGTAAGCGGCATCCGCCGCTCGTGCACGAGGTGGCGAAGAGTGCGTTCGGTCAATCCAAGGAACTCCGCTGCTTCAGGAAACGCCAACAACAGTGGCCCCGGTCGATCGTGCAGGTGCGAAGTCTTGGACTCGAGCCGGTTCGCCAAGCGTTGAAGCGTATCGAAGATGCCGCGCAGTACATCCAGGATTGGGGCAAGTGCAGCATCAATATCAGACATCGTCGTCATCTCTAATCCGGTTGTCGAGATCCGACAGCGATCGGGGTACGTG
>JACDBO010000155.1 GCA_013694885.1 Chloroflexia bacterium
GCGCCGAGCCGCACCTCAACCTCAGCACTGGGTTGGGGACGCTGCGCGACGCTGTCGAATGGCTCGAATACACCAACTTCACGACGCCGAGCCGGTGGGCGAACCTGCGTCGTGCCCACGGCTACGACGAGCCCTTCAACGTCCGGTACTGGCAGATCGGCAACGAGAACTACGGCCCGTGGGAGATCGGCCACCAGACCGCCGGCGAGTATGCGATCATGGCCCGCGAGTGGGCCAAGACGCTGAAGAAGATGGACCCCACGCTCAAGATCCTCGCGGTCGGCGGTTCGGAGCGGGTGGCCGACTGGGACATGACCGTGCTGGAACAGGCATTGCCGTACATCGACTACCTGACCGGGCACCGCTACTGGAACTTCGACGGCGCCATCCCCGACGACCAGTACGACACTATCGCCGGCGTCGGCTATCTCGAGGAGCAGGTCACCACAACGATCATCGAGCAGATCGAGCTCATTGCCCGCGACCTCGCGACCGAGCACCGACCCCGCATCGCGTTCACCGAGTGGAACTGCCGCAATATGCGGCAACGAGAGATGACGAGTGCCTGGAAGCCGACCGGCACGCAGTACCGCCTCACCGACGCGCTGGCCGTCGCCGGGTTTCTCAACATGATGCAGCGGCAATGCAAGGTCGTAACGCTGGGCAGTTTCGCCCAGTCGATCAACGTCGTCGGGATGCTGATGGTCACCGACGAGCACGTCGTCCGCGAGACGGTCTACTGGCCGCTGGTCATGCAGCGGCGACACAGCGGCGGGCGCGCCGTCGACGCCTGGCAGGAGTGCGACGCCTACACAGCGGAGTTCCGGGGCCGCGCCGTGGCGGGTATCCCGTATCTCGATGTCAGCGCTTCGGTCGATGATAAGCATGGACGGCTCTACCTCTCGATCGTCAATCGACACCGGTACGACGAGATCGTGAGTGGCATCCGGCTGCGCGACGCCAGCATCGACGGCGACGCGACGATGCATCGCCTGTGGCACGAGGACCCCAACACCAGAAATACAGTTGAAGAGCCGGACGCGATCGTGCCCGCCACGGAGATGCTGACCATCAGCGGCGATGACTTCGAGGTGGCGCTGCCGCCCCACTCCTACACGATTCTCGACGTGCCAATGCACCGGTAGCCATTGACCTCGGAAAACGCTTGGCGAGGTCGACTCGATGCCGGAAGATGCCGGGGTGAGGGCCGATCCCTCATCTTGCCCAGATGCCGAGAAAGGACTTCGTCAATGCCGAACGCCAGGCAGCCGAATGTCGTTGTGTTCTTCACCGACCAGCAACGGTGGGACACGACCGGACTCGGCGGCAATCCGCTCGACCTGACCCCCAACTTCGACCGGATTGCCCGCGAAGGCACGCACGTCGCCAATGCGTTTACCTGCCAACCCGTTTGCGGACCGGCGCGCTCGTGCCTCCAGACGGGGCGGTACGCGACCCAGACCGGCTGCTTCCGCAACGGCATTCCCCTGCCAACCGACGCGACGACGCTGGCCCACCACTTCAACGAAGCCGGCTACGCGACCGGCTACATCGGCAAGTGGCACCTTGCGGGCAAGGACCCGGTGTCCGCCGCCGAGCGCGGGGGCTACCGCGAGTGGCTGGCGGCCAACGTACTCGAACGGACCTCCGAGCCCTACGACACGGTCATGTACGACAACGACGAACAGGCGGTGAAGCTGCCCGGCTACCGGGTCGACGCGCTGACGGACGCCGCGATCCGGTTCGTCGACCGGCACAAGGAAGAACCGTTCTTCCTCTTCATCTCCTATCTCGAACCGCACCACCAGAACCGGCTCGATGACTACCCGTCGCCGGAGGGCTATCGCGACCGCTACCAGAGCCGCTGGGTGCCGCCCGACCTCGCCGCGCTTGTCGGCACGACGCATCAGCACCTCGGCGGCTACTACGGGATGGTCAAGCGGCTCGACGAGGCATTCGGTCGATTGCTCGACGCGCTGCGCAGTCTGGCGCTGCGCGACGACACGGTCGTGCTCTTCACCTCCGACCACGGCTGCCACTTCAAGACGCGCAACAGCGAGTACAAGCGCTCCTGCCACGAGTCCTCGATCCGCGTACCGACGCTGTTCACCGGACCCGGCTTTACCGGGGGCGGTCACGTTCACCAACTGGTCAGCCTGCTCGACCTGCCGCCGACGCTGCTCGATGCGGCCGGGTTGCCGGTGCCCGCCGAGATGGCGGGCCGCTCGATCCTGCCCCTGCTCCGAGGGGAGCGCGAGGGTTGGCCGAAGGAGGTCTTCGTCCAGATCAGCGAGAGTCAGGTCGGGCGCGCGATCCGTACGCACCGCTGGAAATACGCCGTGACCGCGCCCGACAGCGACGCGCGCCGGGACGCGGGCGCCGGCATCTACCACGAGACCGAACTCTATGACCTGGACGTCGATCCCTACGAACT
This sequence comes from Chloroflexia bacterium, assembly GCA_013694885.1. Taxonomy (GTDB): domain Bacteria; phylum Chloroflexota; class Chloroflexia; order Thermomicrobiales; family UBA6265; genus JACDBO01. Next base: position 2,435 of record JACDBO010000155.1, read on the forward strand.
CAACAACATCGCCGGGGTCGAATCGCACCGCGAGCTATGTGACCGCCTCGGCGAGCGGCTGGTCGGGCGGATGGTCGATGCCGGTGAGGGGGCGCCGGAGATCGTGCCGGCTACCTCGCGCCGTGTCGCTCAGGCCGCGTTGCTGGCGGCGGAGCTCCACGCTTAACAACGGACCTGCTGACAAATAACATTCGGTGGTTACAATCGCCCGGTTGAGCCGACCGGCGACGACAGGTAGGGGCAGACCCGTGTGTCTGCCCTCTCACCAACCGACGAGACAGGATGTAGCCACCGCCGTCCGCAACACGAACCGCCATGACCCCGACGAGGACGACCGCATGGGGTCGCCCCTACCTGTCGGACCACGTCTGAGGAACCGACATTTGATTGATGACGTACGAAGGAGCAACGCCCTCTCATGGCTGGACCGAAGATCACGATCATCGGGGCGGGCAGCACCGTGTTCGCCAAGAACATCATCGGCGACATCCTCTCTTTCCCCGCGCTGGGCGGGGCGACGATCACGCTGTTCGACATCGACGAGGAGCGGCTGGCCACCTCGGAGATCGTCGCTCGCAAACTGAACGAGCATGGCAACGCCGACGCGACGATCGAGACGACGACCGACCGCCGGCGGGCGCTCGACGGAGCGGACTACGCGATCTGCATGATCCAGGTCGCCGGGTACAAACCGGGCACCGAGACCGACTTCGAGACTCCGAAGAAGTACGGGTTGCGGCAGACGATCGCCGACACGCTTGGGATCGGCGGGATCATGCGCGGTCTGCGGACGATCCCGGTGCTGCTCGAGATAGCCAGGGACATGGAAGACCTCTGCCCCGACGTGCTCTTCCTGAATTACGTCAACCCGATGGCGATCAACTGCTGGGCGGTCAGCTGCGCTTCAAAGATCGCGACGGTCGGCCTCTGCCACAGTGTGCAGGGCACCGCGCGTGAGCTGGCCAACGACATCGGTGTGCCCGTCGAGGAGATCACCTACCGCTGCGCCGGGATCAACCACATGGCTTTCTACCTGACCTTCGCCCGTGACGGTGAGGACCTCTACCCCCGGATCCGCCAGGTTGTTGCGGACGACCGCGTGCCGCCGGGAAACCGCGTCCGTTACGAGATGCTGAAGCGGACCGGCTACTTCGTGACCGAGTCGAGCGAGCACTTCAGCGAGTACGTCCCCTGGTTCATCAAGCGCGACCGACCGGACCTGATCGAACGCTACAACATCCCGCTCGACGAGTACCCACGTCGCTGCGAACGGCAGATTGCCCGGTGGGGCGAGCTGCGCGACGCCTATGTGGCGGCAGAGCAACCGATCCTGCACAAGCGAACGCACGAATACGCTGCCCCGATCATCCACAGTCGTGAGACCGGCGAAGCTGTTGTCGTCTACGGCAACGTCCCCAACCACGGGCTCATCAACAACCTACCCGAGGGCTGCTGTGTCGAGGTCCCCTGCCTGGTCGACTGCAACGGCGTCCAACCGACGGCCATCGGTGCGCTGCCGCCGCACCTCGCCGCGATGATGCAAACCAACATCAACGTCCAGGCGCTGACGGTCGAGGCGGCACTGACCGGCAAGCGCGAGCACATCTACCACGCGGCGATGCTGGACCCCCACACCGCCGCCGAACTCGACCTCGACCAGATCTGGCACCTCGTCGATGATCTGATCGAGGCGCACGGGGAGTGGCTGCCGGGATTTCGGTGAATCCGGCGTTGAAGCGCCGGGCTCAACAAGGAAGCCCCTTCGGGGCTGAGACCGGGGATGGCCCGAGTCTGGGTGTCCGGCCGATAGAGAACTCCCCCTACTATAAATATCGGCACGGGGCCGATTTGTGTCAGGGTTTTTCACGAGCAATTTAGGTGGTGCGCGTCTGCATGTGCGGCTCGTCCCCGTCATGGCATCATCCCGATTGTAGGGGCGACCCCGTGTGGTCGCCCGCCTTGGCCGCCGGATGGTCGCCCATGCACGATACAAGGCACGGGAGACGGTGTTTATGCCGAATGGGCAGGGGTGGCCGCAGCGCCGGAGCATTCGGCTGGGTGGGTTCGACTACGCGGGGGCCGGAGCGTATTTCGTGACGGTCTGCGTGCAACACCGGGTGTGCCTGTTTGGGTCGGTGATCGACGACGAGGTGCGGTTGAATGAAGCAGGTGAGACGATTCTGGATCGGTGGACGCGGTTGCCGTCCAGGTATGCAAGGATCGAGGTCGATGCCGTGGTGGTGATGCCGAACCATGTGCATGGAATCATCATGGTGAACCATGATGATGATTGGCGGGGTGAGCCGCGGCCGGTGTTGGGGGATATTGTCGGATGGTTCAAGACGATGACGACGAACGAGTATATCCGTGGGGTTCGGGAGCGTGGGTGGGAGCCGTTTCCGGGGCGGTTGTGGCAGCGCAACTACTATGAGTACATCATCCGCAACGAACGGGCGCACGAGCGCATCCGCGCCTACATCGCCGCGAATCCGTCGCGGTGGCCGTTCGATGAGGAGAACCCCGGCCGAACGATAACCAGGTAGGGGCGACCCCGTATGGTCGCCCGTTCTCAACCCATGTGGCCGGCCATTTTCAACCCGTATGGCCGACTATTGGTCGACAGTTGATGATTGCACCGGATGTGGCCCTTCGGGCCACGGGCGACCACATGGGATCGCCCCTACCATACGCGGGCGACCGCCGGTACCCAGCGCGGGCGGCGATGTGGGGTTGCCGCAACAAAGGGGCTATGAGATGGCGACGAACCACGCGCGGCAGATCGTGCAGAAGCTTTGGAACTACTGCAATCTCCTGCGTGACGACGGCCTTTCTTACGGCGATTATGTCGAGCAGCTGACCTATCTGCTCTTTCTCAAGATGGCGCACGAGCGGACGCTGGCACCGTGGAACCGCCGGTCGGCGATCCCGGACGGGCTCGACTGGTCAAACCTGCTCGCGCGGGACGGAACCGATCTGGAGCTTCATTACCGGCATACGCTGGAAGAGCTCGGACGGCAGTCGGGGATGCTCGGCATCATCTTCCGCAAATCGCAGAACAAGATCAGCGACCCGGCCAAGCTGCGCCGGTTGATCGTTGACCTGATCGAGAAGGAGAACTGGTCGAGACTCGACACCGACGTTAAGGGCGACGCCTACGAAGGGTTACTGGAGAAGAACGCTCAGGACACAAAAGGTGGGGCGGGACAGTACTTCACGCCGCGCGCGTTGATCCAGGCCATCGTCGCGGTGATGCGACCCGCACTTGGCGAGACGATCTGCGACCCGGCGTGTGGTACGGGCGGCTTCTTGCTGGCGGCGCATGATTACGTCGTCCGCACCTACCCGGACCTGGACCGCGACCAGAAGCAGCATCTGCGGCTCGATGCGCTCAAAGGCATCGAGCTGGTCGACGGTGTGACCCGACTCCGCGCGATGAACCTGTTTCTGCACGAGATCGGACCGACCGGCAACGACCTGGCGGGTGCGGACAGCGCGAGTCGAACCCCGCCGAGTCCGCCGGTGCAGACGGGCGATAGCCTGGCAGCCGACCCCGGCGACCGATTCGAGATGGTGCTGACCAACCCACCGTTCGGGCGGAAGTCGTCGGTGCTGACGTTGACTGCCGAGGGTGAGCAGACGCGCGAGACGCTGACGGTGGTCCGCGAGGACTTCTGGACCTCGACGAGCAACAAGCAGCTCAACTTCGTGCAGCACGTCAAGACGCTTCTCACGATGCACGGCCGGGCGGCTGTTGTCGTCCCCGACAACGTGCTGTTCGAGGGCGGAGCGGGGGAGACGATCCGCCGTCGCCTGCTACACGAGTGCGACGTCCACACGTTGCTGCGCCTGCCCACCGGCATCTTTTACGCCCAGGGCGTGAAGGCCAACGTGCTCTTCTTCGACCGCAAGCCGGGCTCGACACGCCGTGGAC
>JACDBO010000180.1 GCA_013694885.1 Chloroflexia bacterium
TGCGCGGGAGAGGGGTGGCGCGCAAGCGCCGGGGTGAGGGCTTTCTCCGGTTCCCGCGTCGTTTCTCGCGTCGTCTCCGCTACGGGTACATCATCTTCGGGAAGTCGAGCGATGGCACCCAGTTGCCGAGGTCCGGCGGGAACGGAGCGATGAGCGCGACGACCGGCACCAGCGGCTCGACATCACCGACGATCACCACCGGCGGATCCTCCTCAAGCTCTGGCAGCAAGATGAGATCCGAGGAGCTCACCGGGGGCGCCACCGGGTCAACCACCACCGGTGGATCGGTGGTCACCACGGGCGGCGCCACCGGGTCGACCACCGGTGGGTCTGTCGTGACCACCGGCGGCGCCACGGGGTCGACGACCGGCGGGTCCGTCCGCACGATCGGCGGCGCCACCGGGTTACGGGTGGGCGGATTCGTGGTCTCCACCACCGGCCCGCTCGTCGTCTCCCTGATCTGCCCCACCGGTCCGGTCACCGGCAAGTTGTCCGTCTCCGTGAGCGAGGCATCGGTCGCGCGCTCGACCGTCACCGCGACGAGCTGCCCGAGAGGGATGCCGACCGCGAAGATCAGCCGCTGATCCAGACTCGGTTGCACTCCCTGTGCCTGCCGGGCCATGAACGGGACAAGGAAGCTGTTGCGCGGATCGACGATGTACAACCCCCCACCGCGGTGTCGCTCGCGCGTCTCCAGGTGCAGGTGGTCACCATTGGCGCCGCCGGAGAGACCGACAAACTGGCCGGCCTGGACGCGTTCGCCGGCGCGGACGGTGATCCGGGCCATGTGGCCGAGGATGACCTGATGCCCCTCGTCCGTCTGGATCAGCAACTCGCCGACACCCGGTTGGCCGTTGCCATAGTAGGTGAAGTAGGGCGTGCCACCGGAGATCACGACGGTGCCATTGACCGGCGAGTAGAGGTAGTTGCCGCGCGGCATGCTGATGTCGAGGCCAGGGTGCTCGTAGCCGTCCAGGCCGTAGCGCGTGCCGTAGCTGTACCAGGAGTTGTGCGCGATCGAGAACGCCGTGTGACCGAACTCCTGGGAGATGCCGAAGTTCTTGTTGCCCCAGATTCCCGCGATCCCGTTGATCGGGCCACCGTTGCCGACCGGGAAGAACAAGTCCGGCGCGGTGGGAAGCTCCATTGCCTCCGGCGTCGGCCGCAGCGGTACGCGCTCCAGGCTGGGGCCGTCCTCGCCGAACTCCCCGAGCTCGTCCGGTTCGCCGAGGTCCTCGGACAGATCGTACGTCTCCCGGTTCCCAGTTCGGGTGTTGATCGCGGCGGTGGCCACCACCGTGGGCCGGGAGGTAGTCGTCTCGCCCGTCCCGGTTTGCGTCGCCTCGGTCGCCTTCGGCGTGCCGATCTCGGCGTCGATGCCGCCATCGGGGCGGTCAGGCGTCTCGGTGTTCGGGCTGGTATCGGTCGCCACCGGCTTGGTCGGTTCGGCGGGAACGCCGCCGTCCGGGGCCTCCACACCGCCGTCGACTACCGGTGACGCACTCACCGCCACCCTGAACGAGACCGGCGTCGCGTTGTTGCCCGCACGGTCCGTGGCATAGCACGTCACCACGGTCTGACCGACCGCGAACCGCGCGCCCGGCGCCGGGTCGCAGCCGACCCCGACCTCGCCGTCGACGTTGTCATATGCCTGGGGCATACCGAAGGTGACGACCTGGCCGGCGCTGCTCGACGCCTGGACCGCGATATCGCTCCGCTGCGCGATCACCGGCCCGTGGCTATCGGCGACCGTGATCCCGAAGGCCACAGGGTTGGCCGCATTGCCGGCGCGATCCTGGGCGGAGCACGTCACCGTGGTCATACCCAGCGAGAAGCGCGCGCCGGACGCCGCGTCGCAGCTCACCGGCACCTCGCCATCGACATCGTCGACCGCTTGCGGCAAACCGAACTCCACCACTCGCCCGGAGGCATCGACGGCCGAGACGGCGATGCTGTCGCGCCCATAGATCACCGGCCGTTCGGTATCGACGACCGTAACTGAGAAGGTGGTCGAGCTGGCGTCGTTGCCCGCGCGGTCCTCCGCGTAGCAGGTAACCGTGGTCGTGCCGAGCGGGAAGCGGTCGCCAGAACCGGCGGTGCAGCCCACCGGGACGTCGCCGTCGACGCGGTCGACCGCTCGCGGCAAGCCAAACTCGACCACCCGGCCGGAGGCATCGGCCGCCGCGACCGCGATGTTCTCGCGGTCACCGAGGGTTGGCGAGGTGGTGTCCACCACCGACACCCAGAACGTCACCGGCTGGGCATCGTTGCCGGCACGGTCCTCGGCGTAGCAGGTCACCTTGGTATCGCCGAGCGGGAAGGTTGCCGGCGACGCCCAGTCGCAAGCGGCGTTGAACTCGCCGTCGACATTGTCGAACGCGCGCGGTCGCGCGAACTCGATCTCGCGTCCGTTGGCGTCGGCCGCTTCGACCACGATGTTCTCGCGGTCAGCGATGGCCGGCGCGTGCTGATCGACGACGGCGATGATGAACGAGAAGGGTTCGGCATCGTTGCCGGCACGGTCCTCGGCGTAGCAGGTAATCGTCGTCTGGCCGACCGGGTAGCGCACGTTCTGCGGGCCGTTGCACGCGACCTGGATCTCGCCGTCGACATCGTCGAACGCCTGTGGCGGGCCGTAGGTCAGCTCCGTGCCGTACTCATCCACGGCCGCGACCACGAGGTGGTCGCGCGGGTGAATCACCGGCGGTGTCGTATCACCGGTCGAAGCGGTCTGCGACGATGTCGTACCGCCCGCGTCACCCGACGAGACATCGGTCTCTTGCGCCGACGCTGGCAGCGGCAACAGCAGCGCCGCACTCAGCAGACCCAGGAAACTCAGGAGGCCCAACCCGCCGAACCAACGAACCGCGAGAATGGACCGACCGCTCCGACACTGCATCACCAGGCGCCTCCCGCTGATCGCTTCGCTACATGCACGGTGGGGAGTTGTACCCATTCGGGCTCCCCGCAGGGCGGATTCGTCGCGATCGTTGCCGAATGCGCGAGCTGCCCCTCATCGACGTCACTGAACCACGTCCCACATTACGCCCCCGATGGCCCATTGGTCATGAGGGGATTCCCCTAGTCTTCCCCCAAGAAGTTCCCCAGTTTCGGGAAACCACGAAGCCCGGCGGAGGCGCACCAACCTCCACCGGACTTCGTCTTGTCCCACCAATCCCCACCCTATCCCCCTCTCCCAGGTTTGGGAGAGGGGTGGCGCATCAGCGCCGGGGTGAGGGCCATCCGCCCTACTTCAGCAGGAAGTCGGCAACGATGGTCGAGCCATCCTGCGTCGTCATCGTGACCTTGTAGCAGCTGCCGGCTTTGCCCTTCGGGGTCTGCCAGTTCTGGATGAACTGACCACCCGTCCCGTCGTAGCGCAGCACCGTACCGCCGGTCGTTGTGACCTCAATCGGCGCCTCGATCTCTTGCGCGAAATTCTGGCAGCTCACCTGCTGCGTGGTGAAGGATTTCACCACCGTCGTGGAGGTCAGCTCGGTCGTCGTCCCAGCGAAGACCTCGAACTTCAGCGGTACGGTGGAGCCGGACTTGACCGTGTTCAGCATCCCCATGTCCACCGGCTTGTAGAAGCCATTGAGCGTCCACGCGGTCACCGTGTACTTGAGTGTCGCCGTCTGCTCGTTGCCGGCCACGTCGATTGCCTTCGCCGTCAGGGTGTGCTGGCCGGTCCCGGAGACCAGGTCGCTGTAGCCGGTGACCACGCATCCGGCGCTGTTGAGCCCGGAGAGCAGATCGCTCGACTCGCAGCTGATGCTCGCCGCCGTCGGCACGCTGCCAAAGACGAAGCTGTCGTTCGCGGTGATCCCGATGAAGACCGGAACCACCGGCTTCGTCAGGTCGATGTTGATCCCGGTCTGCGTGTCCGGCGTCGTGTTGCCAGCCACATCGGTGCAGGTGCCGGTCGTGGACTGGTTCGCGCCCTCTGTGCTGA
>JACDBO010000187.1 GCA_013694885.1 Chloroflexia bacterium
CACGAACCAGCCGGCGGCCATTGCTTCGACGATGGCCGCTACCGACGGCCAGTCCATCGCCGCGCCCTCCCGCCAGGCGATCAGCGCGCTGCTGACCGCGGCGGTGGCGAACGCGAACACGACGAACGGCACCAGCACGAGACCGAGCGCGAGCAGCTTGGCGGCGAAGACGCGCCCCCGGCCCGGTCGCTGGGTGAGGATCGTCTTCAGCGTACCCCAGCCGTATTCGCTGCCGACCGCCAGCACACCGAGCATCAGCACCAGCGCCCCACCGAAGAACGGGAAGCCGACGATCACGTTGTCGATCACCGTCGCCGGCAGCATGTCGACGAGTTGGCTCTGCCCGTCGTCCGGGCCGGCGAACGTGCCGCCGCTGACGTAGGTGATGTACGGAAAGACGTAGCCGAAGATGAGCGCCAGCAAGACCCAGATGCCCAGCAGCACCCAGACACCGACCCGCTTGCGGAGCAGCAACAGCTCCGCCGAGACACTACCCCACATCGTGTGTACCTCCATTCTGCTCGTGATTGGTGAGTTCGAAGAAGATCGACTCGAGCGACGCCTGCTCCCGCGCCAGCTCGCTGACGGCGATCCCGGCTTCGACCAGCGTCCGGTTGATGCAGGCCGCGTGGGCAGGGTCGACGGCGATCCGCAGCGTGGTGCCGACGACCTCCACGCCGTCCACCCCCGAGAGATCGGACACGATGCGCCGGGCATCGCCGAGCGGTTCGGCCCGCAGCCGCAGGCGATCCTTGCCGCGTAGCTCGGCGACGGTGCCCTCGGCGACCAGCGCACCGCCGTTGATGATGCCGACGCGGTCGCAGATCTGCTCGACCTCGGTCATCAGGTGGCTGGAGAGCAGCACGGTGCGGTCGTCCCGCCCCAGGTTGCGGATCAGGTCGCGCATCTCCGCCATGCCGGCCGGGTCGAGGCCATTGGTCGGCTCGTCGAGGATCAGCAGCGTCGGCTCCTTGAGCAGTGCCGCCGCCACACCCAGCCGCTGCTTCATGCCGAGCGAGTAGGTGCTGAACAAGTCGTCGCCGCGCCCGCTCAACTCGACCTGGTACAGCGCCGGTTCGATCCGGCGCGGCGGTACCCCGGCGTGGCCGGCCAGCACCCGCAGGTTGTCGCGGCCGGAGAGGTAGGGGTAGAAGGCCGGCGTCTCGACCATCGCCCCCAACCGCCGCAGCCCGTCCGCGTCCCCCGGCGGTCGACCGAGCACGGTCGCCGTGCCCGATGTCGGGCGGATCAACCCGAGCAGCATTCGCAGCGTCGTCGTCTTGCCCGCGCCGTTCGGCCCGAGGAACCCGTAGACCTCCCCGCGCCGCACCCGCAGGTCCAGCCCGGCCACGGCGGCGTGGTCGCCGTAGCGTTTGGTGAGCCCTTGCGTCTCTATAACGAGATGGTCAGACATTTCTCGTCCCTTCTCAATCTAAGGGTCGTGTCACCGGTTCGAGGTCCGGTAATTCCGCATGGTGGCGATGATCCCGGCGACGATGGCGACGACCTCCGCCACGAACATGAGCCACAAGCCGACGAGACCACCGAGCGGGCTCGGGTCGAACGCGCGATCCGTCTCGCCGCTCAGGAAGAATCCGACGATCAGCATTACGCCCACGACCGTGCCGAGGATCGGAGTCCACCGCCAGGACGTGAACGCGATCAACGCGGCCGGTACGAGGGTGACGAAGAGTCCGGGTGGAATCGTCGGAAAGTCGATGCCCGCCGCGATCTGAATCACGATCCCGGCGGCGATGGCCACGAGGGCGATAACCGTCACGGTGCGGGCTGGAGAAGTCGTTCGGTTCGGCATGAGTTTTCCGTTTCTTTCAGGTGTTGTCGTGTTCGATGGTGAGACCGCGCCCCCAGCGCTCCGCTCCATCCCAAAGGACGTTGGAGTGCCGGGGTGCGATGGCCGAGAAGACCAACAGCTCGGCCCTCGGCCCTTCGTCAGCGCAGCTGATCGAGCCGGCCACGGTACTCCTCGCCGTCAATCTCACTGCGGGCGTAGCGCTCGGTGAGGATGTCGCGGGCCCGGGCGACGCCGGGGGTCTCGGCGCGCGGTTGGTCATCGTCCGCATCACGGTCGCGGTCGCGGTCACGGCCGCCGCGGCCAGGGCCGCCGAAGCCGCCGAGCGGCCGGAAGGCGCCGAAGATGACGAAGCGGATGATGAAGGCGACGAAGAGAATCGTGAGCACGAAGGTCAGCGGGCGCAGCACCCACCACCACCACTCACCGTTGAAGTCGCCGTCCCACGGCCCATCGGCGGTGAGCAGCACGACGTTGCCAACGAGGTTGCTGACGAGTTCCATGACCATCTCTCCTCTCGGCTTGCAGCCATCGGTCCGCGTCTGCCGGACCAGTCACGCTCACGACGACGGGTGTCGTGGCACTGCATTGATGATCGCGGCCATCGCTCACGACCCGATGGGGCAACTATCAACAAACGCTCAACAGGCGGGAAACATCCGCTCCGGAGCGCCTTATGCCGTGGCAATGGGGGAGGCGGTCGCTAATAATCGGAGGCGGAGGTGACGACCGATGGAGCGACGACCGACCGTGCTCGTGGTTGATGACGAGGCCGACATCGTCAACCTGATGCGCGACTTCCTCGAAGCCGAAGGGTACGCGGTGCTGACCGCGGCCGACAGCCCGACCGCGCTCGACCGGCTGCGGCACGACCCGGTCGACTGCGTGCTGCTCGACGTGATGATGCCGGGCGAGTCGGGCTTCGAGACGGTCCGCCGCATCCGCGAGCTGGGCGACGTGCCGGTCCTTTTCCTCAGCGCGCGGCAGGAGGACAGCGACAAGATCCGCGGGCTCGGCCTCGGCGCCGACGACTACATCGTCAAGTCGGCGACACCCGGCGAGGTCGTCGCCCGCGTCAAGGCCGTGCTCCGCCGCGCCGCTCGCGGTGAGCCCGCCCCGGCCGCGGTGCTCGACTTCGGACGGCTGGTCATCGACATCCGCGCCCACGAGGTGCGCGTCGAGGGCACGCCGGTGGCGGTGACGGCGCGCGAGTTCGATCTCTTGCAGCTGCTCGCCGAGCACCCGCGCCAGGTCTTCACCCGCGAGCAGCTCTACGAGCGGTTCTGGGGCGAGTACGGCGACCGGCACACGCTGACGGTCCACATCGGCCGCCTGCGCGACAAGATCGAGCTCGACCCGGCCAAGCCGCGCT
>JACDBO010000197.1 GCA_013694885.1 Chloroflexia bacterium
GCAGGAGCAGCGCAACGCGGCGCGTGCCACGGTGACCTGGCAGTTCTCGACCGCGGCGGCGCGCACGAAACTCCATCGGCTCTATCCCCATCCGGACCCAGACTAATTAGTGTGGCGACCCACTAGCGAAGCAGCCGCTCGGGCAAGAAATCGCGGTGGGCGGCGGCCAGCTCGTCGTAGAGCGCCTCCGCTTTGGGGAGGGTGCGGACCAGTGGGTTGCTCGTCAGGGCCTGGATCGCCTCTCGGTGGCCGCCGTGCCAGGCCGCGTCGGCCGTCAGTGACTGGTACTCGCCGAGCTGCTTGACGAGACCGGCGACGGAACGTGGGAGGGGGCCGTAGCTGAGCGGCACGATACCGGAGCGGTCGACGTAGCCCGGCACCTCGACCACCAGGTCGTCCGGGAAGTCTGGGAGGGCGCCGTGGTTGGTCACGTTGACCGGCCAGACCTCGCCCTTGTCGTTGAAGATGGCGTCCAGCACGTCGATAGCCAGCTCCAGCTCGTTGATGCCGCCGCGGGAGCGATCCGGTTCGAGGGTGGGCACGTCCCGCTCGGCCTGGGTGCGGTAGTGCGCCCAGTAGTCCGGCACGGCGGCCATGATGTCCTGGGCGCGAGTCGTCGGCTTGGCCTGGAGCTCGGCGAGGATCTCGTCGCCGTAGTAGTAGTAGCGCATGTAGTGGGAGGGCAGCGTCCCCATCGCGCTCGCTAGTTCCAGCATGCGGACGGCGTCGCGGTCGAGCGCCGGCGCTGCCCGCTCGCGGGCGAGGGCGGCCTCGATGTGGGGGAGGATGTCCGCGCCGTCGTAGCGGTGGCGGACCGTCCACGAGGCGTGGTTGAGGCCGATGGCCACCGCCGCGACCTTCGCCGGATCGAGCCCGGCGGCGGCGGCGACGCCGCGCGGGTAGATGATCGGTCCCTCGCAGAGGGAGACGGTCGGGATCGCGGTGTGGCGGGTGACGGCCTGGGCGACGATATTGATCGGGTTGGTGTAGTTGACCAGCCAGGCGCCGGGGCAGGCCAGCTCCATGTCGGCGACGATACCTTGCATGGCGTGGATCGCTCGCAGGGCCATGAAGAACCCGCCCGGCCCCTGCGTCTCCTGCCCGATGACGCCGTGTTTGAGCGGGATCGCCTCGTCGTGGGCGCGGGCCGCGAAGCCGCCGGGGCGGAAGCTGGAGAGCACGGCGTCGCAGCCGTCCAGCCCGGCGCGGCGGTCAGTTGTCGCCGTCACCCGCAGGTCGAGCCCCTTCTGGCGGGCGAGCTTCTCGGCGATGGTGCGGACGAGGTCGAGGCGCTCGGCGTCGAGGTCGATGAGGACGACCTCGGACCCCTGGAAGTTCGCGCCCTGCTCCATGAACGAGGCCATCGTGCCCGGCGCCCGCGTGCTGCCGCCACCGATGTAGGCCAGTTTGATTCGCGCCACGTGTGGTGTTCCTCCTTCGGTCGGGTTACGGCCCGAAACGATCGGTTCGTGGGGGCGGATGGCATTCGCCCATCGGTCGCGGGCCGGTATCTCGACAAAAGTCTCCCAGCGGGCAACGGGCGGATGCCATCTGCCCCTACCTCGGTCGTGAACCGCACCACCCAGCGCTACGGGTGGTGCTCAAGTCAAACGAGGTCGGACTGCCGCAAGATCTCGACGAACTGGGCCGGGCTGACGATCCGCACTCCTTCGATCTGACCGATCCTGAGCACGCCGTCGTCGCCCGAGACCAGATAATTGGCGCAGCCGACCAGCGCGTGGGCAAAGAGATAGTCATCCTTGCGGTCGCTGCCGACTTCGGGAAGCGCGTCCTCAATCTCGGGGATCGTTTCCGCGATGGTGCTGAGGTGGTCGGCGAGCCGTGCGACCTGATTTTGGGTGATCCGGGCCGCCAGATATGGCTTGGTCGATGTCTTGTCGTGGACCTCTGCGATCACCGTCGACGTTATCAGCAGCGTATAGGCGCCGGTGAATGCCGCTTCGACCACGAGTACCGGCGGGGTATCGCTGCCGGGAGTGAGCAAGTAGCTGATGAAGATGTTGGCGTCCAGAAGCGCGCGCATCCAGATGGACTAGCGGAGATCGCGTTCGAAGACGAGTTTCCCCTCGGCCGCGAGATCGTCGATCATTTCGCGGGAGAATCGGACCGCAAGGGCGTTGGCCTGGTCTTCGGTCAGATCTTGATTTCGCGCTCGTACTTCCTCACGCAGGGCGCGGAGGCGGTCGAGGATGTCGGCGCGTCGCTGCTTCTCGCGCAGCACCTCGACTTCCTGGTAGGCGTAGATTGACATAATGACGGCCTTGGGTTTGCCGTGGTTCTCGACGATGACCTCATCACCCTCCTCGCTGACGTAGGCGAGCAGGGCGCCGAGCCGGTTCTTGGCTTCATTGGCGGCGACGGTCTTGGGCACGCTGGACACTCCAATCTGGGGACGCCGTGCCGCCAGCGTGGCGTGTTGTTATCAATGGCGACACGGGAGCCACAATAGCAGGCGTAAAATCAGCTGTCAAACTGGCTGTTTTACGCGGGATCGCCCAGTTTGGCGTCCGAACGGGGAGAACCGTTCGCCCTGTTCCGGCGCCTCGGGGTAACCCACCCCTACGATTCCGTCTGGAGTGGGCCGCCGGCGCCGAAGAGGACGTTGACGTAGTCGGCGACATCGCCCCGGTCCTCCGTGCCGTCCAGCACCATGCACTCCATCACGTCGACGATGTCGGGGTTGAGGTCGGACAGCTCGTGGACGATTTGCCGCTCGTTGCGGGCCGGCGTCGGGTCGGT
>JACDBO010000248.1 GCA_013694885.1 Chloroflexia bacterium
GCGGCCAGTGTCCCGGCCGTGCCCCACGCTCTCCTGTGCAGCGGCGAGGGCCGCCCGCCGCTGCCTGAACCGCCCTCGCCCTGCTGTTCGGTCATCGCCATCACCCGCCCGCCGTGCCGGGCGGCGTCCGCTTGTCCAAACTCAAGATTCTGAGGCCGCAGCCGAAGCATCCCAGCAGCTGCGTCGGGCAGCTGCATCGCGCGCGAAGCGCTCGACGGCAGAGCCGTCGCATTGCTCGCTGACGACGCATCGAACCCGCACTCGGTCAGGTCGCATCGGCGGGGGTTATGCGCTGCGCGCATCGGCTTCGCCGAGGGATTCTTCGGCTGCGGCCTCAGAATGACGGTCGCTGGCAGGCGTGGTATGCGGCGGCTCCTGGACGCGGGTGGCGAGGACGGTGATGAGTGTACCGATCAGGGCGGCGCAGAGCAGGGCGACGCGCAGACTGGTCAGCTCGGCGATTGTGCCGAGCAACGACGGGCCGATCAGGAACCCGAGGTAGCCGATGGATGTGATGACCGCACTGGCCTCCCCAGCCCGGCCCGGCGCCAGATCCCCGGCGAGTGAGAAGGTGATCGGTGCGATCCCAGACAATGCCAGCCCGACGACGAGGATACCGGCGAGGATCAGAAAGGGGGAGGTGGTGGCGATTGCCAGCAGCAGCCCGAGGGTCGCACTGATACCCGCGATCTCTAGCGACCGGCGACGACCGATGACACGCACCAGGCGATCGGTCGTCAGCCGTCCGACCATCAAGGCAAGGTAGAAGACGGCGCCGGAGGTGGCCGCGAAGAGTGGCGGGAGGTCGATCGCGGAACGCAGGTAGATGACCGACCAGGTCTCCATCGACCCTTCCAGAAAGAAGCCGACAGAGGTCACGCAGGCGATCAGGACCAGTGGTCGCATCCGGAACAGATCGAAGTGTCGCCGCTCGGCTGGGCGCACCACCCGCTCGCCGCGTGGATACCCGGCGCGCCAGATGAGGAGCGCGAGTCCCACGTAGGCCCCTGTGACGAGAAGATAGACGGCGCGAAACGGGACATAGAGGAAGAGCAAGACGCCGGCGCTGAACGCGCCGACGGCCGCACCGGCCGCGAACAGGGCGTGGAGCCGCGGCAGGATTCGCTCGTCGCGCTGATGTTCGAACTCGATGGCGGCCGCGTTGATGCCGACATCGTAGAACCCCGACGTGGCGGCGAACAGCATCAGGACGACGATCAGCGCGTCGAAACTCGGGACCCACGCCAGCCCGACGTGGATGACCGCGAAGGCGAGCGCCCCGCCGAGGACAACATTTCGAGCGCCCCACCGTCCGATAATCTGCCCGGCGCCGATCATGACGGGGAGCGAGCAGACGGCGCCGATCGTAAGGCCGACGCCGAGCGGCCCCGGCGAGAGATCGAGCGCGCGGCGGAGGTCCTCGAGGACGACACCCCACGCGCCGTACATGGCTCCAAACATCGTGAACGACGCCGAGAGCGCCAGCCGGACATCGTTTCGACCCGTTGCGGCCACGAGCTGAGGCTAGGCGCCGGGACGAAGGTGACCTGGTCTGGCCAGGCCCTCGACCTCACGGCGCAGGTCCTCGAGGTCGGCGAACTCCCGGTAGACCGAGGCGAAGCGGATGTAGGCGACCTGGTCGAGCGCCTTCAGCTCCCGCAGTGCGGTCTCCCCGATCGCGGTGGACGGAACCTCGCGCGTGCCCATCGCCAACAACTCAGCTTCGACCCGCTGGATCAGCGCGTCGACCTCGTCTTCGCTGATAGGCCGTTTGGTCAGCGCCACGCGCAGCTTCTGGCGGAGTTTGGCGGAGTTGAACTCCTCGCGACGACCGTCTTTTTTGACGACGACCAGCGCCGCCGGTTCGATGCGCTCGTAGCTCGTGAAGCGGCGGGCGCATTCGACGCACTCTCGGCGCCGCCGGATCGTGTCGCCGCCGCTGACCTCACGGCTGTCGATCACGCGCGAGTCGCGCGCCCGGCAAAAGGGGCATCGCATCCCGCTCGCTCCGCTATCGCTCGCGCAGGAAGCGGATAATCGACGACTCGCTCTCCCAGTCGTCGTCCGGGTAGACCGGTGGACCGCCGGCGCTCGGCCGCCCACCCTGACCGGTCTGTCCACCCTGCCCACTCGGCGGCGCGCCACTCGGGCGCGCCGCGGTACGCTCGAAGCGCGACTCGCGCTCGGGTTCGCGCTCTCGTCCGAACGAGCGCATGGAATAGACATCCAGCGCACCGATTTCGTCGAATCCGGTAGCAATCAGGGTAATCATCACCGCATCGCCCATCGCCTCGTCGATCGACGTGCCGTAGATAATCTCGGCGTCGTCGTCGGCGGCGGCGCGGATGACCTCGGCCGCCTCGCTCGTCTCGTAGAGTGTCAGATTGCTGGCGCCGGTGATGTTGTAGAGCACACCCTTCGCGCCCTGGATGTTCATCTCCAGCAGTGGACTCTCGATGGCCTCGCGGGCGGCGTTGACGCAGCGGTCCGTACCCTCGCCGTACCCGATCGCCATCAGCGCAGAGCCAGCGTCCTGCATGATCGTCTTGACGTCCGCGAAGTCTAGATTGATGACGCCGGGCTTGATGATGAGTCCCGAGATGCCGGCAATACCCTGCCGCAGCACGTCATCAGCGATCTGGAAGGCCTCGGTCACGGTCGTCTTGGGGTCGACCATATGCAGCAACCGCTCATTCGGGATGGTGATCAGCGCGTCGACGGTTTCCCGCAGCGCGGCGATCCCCTCTTCGGCCGAGCGGCGGCGACGTCCACCCTCGAAGTCGAACGGCTTGGTAACGACGGCCACGGTCAGCGCGCCCGCCTGCCTGGCGAGGCGAGCGATGGTCGGCGAGGCGCCGGTGCCGGTGCCGCCGCCCATGCCCGCCGTGATGAAGATCATGTCGCAGTCGCGCATGACCTCGGCGAGGCTGTCGGCGCTCTCCTCGGCGGCGCGCTCGCCGATCTCCGGTCGGCCACCAGCGCCGAGACCCTTGGTCAGCTTGTCGCCGATGCGGATCGCGATCGACGCCTCGCTCGTCATCAATGCCTGGGCATCGGTGTTGACACCGACGAATTCGATGCCTTCGACACCAGCGCGGACCATCCGGTTAATGGCATTGCCACCGGCGCCGCCGACGCCGACGACCTTGATCCGGGCGAACGTATTCGGGAGGTGGTCATTTCCACTGAAGCGAGGAGACGGCTGGTCTCGCCGGTCCGCGGTGCGCGCCGGTGAACCGGGTGTCCGTTGACCAGTCCCGCCAGCAGGGACATGCTGGGCGCCATGGACCCGTACTTGCTGGCCCCTGCCGGGACTCTGTCCACGCGATTGCATTATCCCTTCCCCGTCCACATGCACTGACCCCTCGCTGCGCGCACGAATCCGCTGGCGCCCGTCCCACGTAATGCCCCTCAGACCGGGAATCGACACACGCTCGTACTGGCGGCCAGTGTCTCGCGGCCAGCCAGCCACGCCACGACTCCGGCTGGGCACAGGCAATTCGGGCGAGTATAGCATGGGGTCCGAGCGGCCTTGCCGCACGCGACAACGTACCGCTCCCGTGTACCGACACGCCGAACGGACAAACCGCGGGGCCGAGGGTCGAGCTCCGAGGGCCGAGAAGAGGCATCGCTCTGTCCTCGGTCAGCGGCGCTCGGAGTGTCGGTCCAGCGCCAGCTCGATCAACCGCTCGACAAGCACGGGCAGCGGC
Source organism: Chloroflexia bacterium (assembly GCA_013694885.1). Lineage (GTDB taxonomy): Bacteria > Chloroflexota > Chloroflexia > Thermomicrobiales > UBA6265 > JACDBO01. The sequence continues at coordinate 3,711 of JACDBO010000248.1, forward strand.
ACGCCGCTGGCCTCCCAGAGCATCGGGTACATGCTGATCGACGTGAAACCGGGGATCGTGTTGACCTCGTTGATGTAGACGTGGTCCGTTTCTCGCTCCAGGAAGAAATCGACCCGCGCCATTCCCGCCAGATCGAGCGCCCGGAAGGCATCGATGGCGAGCGATTGGAAGTAGCCGAGCAGATCGCCGTCCAGCTTGGCCGGGATGTGGAGTTCGGCACTGTCGTCGACGTATTTCGCGTTGTAGTCATAAAACTCCGAGCGCGGCACGATTTCGCCAGCGACGGATGCCATCGGCCCGTCGTTGCCCAGCACCGCCAGCTCGATCTCACGCGCGTCTACCCCTCGCTCGACCACGATCTTGCGGTCGTAGTGAGCCGCCTCGGCCAAAGCGCCATGCAACTCTTCCGGGCCGTGGACCTTCGAGATGCCGACGCTCGACCCGAGGTTGGCCGGTTTGGTGAAGCACGGAAACCCGAGTTTCTCTCCAATCCAGGCCTCGACCGTCGCCGGGTCACGCTCCCAATCCTTGCGGAGGACCGTCAACCACGGCAGCTGCGGCAAACCAGCCTGGGCGAGGATCGTCTTCGCGATCGCCTTATCCATCGCCACGGCCGAGCCGAGGACGGTAGACCCGACGTAGGGCACCCCCGCCAGTTCGAGCATCCCTTGCACCGTGCCGTCCTCCCCCATCGGCCCGTGCAGCACCGGGAAGACGACGTCGATGCCTTCGGTGGCGCCGGGCGGCAAGGTCATCGGCGCACTCTGTTCGCGGACCGCGAGTGGCCCAAGTGCCTCACCGGTCTCGCTGGAGGCGGCATCTTCGCCTCCGAACATCGGTGAGACCGATGTCAGCGCCGTCATCGGGTCTCCACCGCTGAGCCACCGACCGCGCCGCGTGATCCCGATCGGCACGACCTCATACCTGGCCGGGTCCAGCGCCCCGATCACGGTCTGGGCTGAGCGGAGCGAGACATCGTGCTCGTCCGACCGCCCCCCAAACAGCACCGCGATCCGCAGCTTTCGGTTTCCACGCTCCGTCATTGATACCCTCTTGCCTTGTGAGGGCCCCCACCCCCCAACCTCACCCTCTCCCGACCTCCCCCGACTCGGGGGAGGAGCACCTCCCAATTCTGGGAGAGGGGGAGCCAGATCGTCTGGGGGGAGCCGCTCTATCCTCTGTCGTCTGTCCTCAATCGTTCGGCTCCCCGACCCGCTCGATTTCCGGGCGCAGGTCGATGCCGAAGCGGTCGCGGACGACCGCGCGGGCGTGCTCGATCAGTGCCCAGACTTCGGCGGCGGTGCCGCCGCCGTTGTTGACGACCCAGTTGGCGTGCTTCGGCGAGAGTTGCACGTTGCCGATGGTGTGGCCCTTCAGACCCGCCTCTTCGAGCAGCCGCCCGGCGAAGTCGCCCGGCGGGTTGGCGAAGGTGGAGCCGGAGCAGGCACCGGTCGGCTGCGTCCGCTTGCGGAACGCGGCATGGTCGTCGGCCAGGTGCACCAGTCTCTCGCGGTCTCCCTTGGGGAGACGGAATGTGGCGCGCAAGATCGTCCAAGGCCGGGGTCGCGGCGCCCCCTTGATCTTCGTCATGCGGTACGTCGCGGCGAGCCACTCCGCCGGCACCCGCTCGACCGTACCCGACTCGTGGAGCAGCTCAATCGCGACGAGGTGGTCTTTGAGCTCCGTGCCGTGCGCACCGGCGTTGTTGGCGGTAGCGCCGCCGATCTGCCCCGGCAAGCCGACACCCCAGTCCATCCCCCGCCAACCGTGCTCGGCGCAGAAGCGACCGGCCCAGGAGAGCGGCGCCTGCGCGCCCACGGTGACCAGCACCGCGTCACCCTCGTCCTTCCAGGCGATCAACTTCTCGGCCCGTTCCCCCGGTGTCCGGGCCACGACGGTTAACCCGCGGATGCCGCCATCACCGACCAGCAGGTTGCTGCCGCCACCGATCACCGTTATGGGGAGACCTTCCTCCGCGCCCCAGCGCACCGCTGCCGCCAGGTCGTCCGGCGTTGACGCGCGAACGAGGAGATCGGCCGGCCCACCGACGCGCATCGTCGTCGCCAGCGACATCGCCGCTTGCTCCATGATTTTCAGGTGCGGCGCCTCGGGGATCGTCCGCGTCGCCCCACGAGCCGGGATCGCACGCTGGAGCGGCCTTCGCCGTGCCGGAGCGGATGCGGCGCCACCACCGCCGGGCGCGTGAGCGGTCTCACTCGACTCAGCGAGCCGCGTCAGGACCAACGAGCCGACGCGGGTTACGTCACCGGCGCCGAGGGTCAGCAGCACATCCCCCGCTTGCAACGACGCGACGAGTTGCGCGGCGGCGGCATCCGGGTCGGCCGCCAGCGTCACCTCGGACGTCATCTGATCGGCGATGCTGCCCGATGAAATACCGAGTGTGTCGGTCTCGCCGGACGGAAAGATCGCGAGCAGAACGCAGCGATCAGCTCCGTCCAGCGCCCGCGCGAACTCGGCCAGCAACGCCTGCGTCCGGCTAAAGGTGTGTGGCTGAAAGGCGATCCAGACGCGCCGGCCGGAATAGCGCTCCCGCGCCGCCTGGAGCGTGGCCACGATCTCGTCCGGATGGTGCGCGTAGTCGTCGATCACGGCGATACCGCGGGTCGTGCCCTTGAGTTCGAAGCGACGCCCGACGCCGCTGTACGCGCTCACGGCACGCGCCGCCGCGCCGAAGTTGAAGCCGAAAGCGCCAAGCGCGGCCACGGCGGCGGTCGCATTGTGCGCGTTGTGGGTGCCGGGAACCTGGAGACGCAGCGTCCCGACATCCCCACCTGGAGCGTGGATTCGCCACCCCTCCGTTTCTCGTTCCAGGCGCCAATCGGCATCCGCCGTCTCGCCGTAGGTGACGATCCGGGCCGAAGGGTGCAGACGCGCGCGGAGGCGCTCACGGAGGCGCTGGCAGCCTCCATCGTCGGCGGAGAGCACGAGCGTCCCACCTTGCTGGATCCCGGTCACGAACTCGGCGAACGCCGCGTCGTAGTCCTCCTCGGTGGAGAAAATGTCCGGGTGGTCATATGCGACAGAGGTGACGACCGCGACTTCCGGCCGCAGCCAGAGGAAGGCGCGGTCGAACTCGTCGGCCTCCACGGCCATGAACGGCCCATCACCCGGCGCGGCGTTCGCACCCGTCGCGGCCAGCACCGCGCCGATGGCATAGGTCGGATCGGCGCCGAGCTCACGGAGGGCGACGGTCAGCATCCCGGTCGTCGTGGACTTGCCGTGCGTGCCGGCGACGGCGACCGATCGACGCTCGTTGGCGAGTAGGGCGAGCAGGTGGCCGCGCTTGACGATGCTGGCGCCGGCCGCGTGTGCCGCCGCGATCTCGACGCGGCCGCCGCGTTCGGCGCGGAGTGTGGTCACCAGGAGGTCGCACTGCCCGGCCAGCGTCGCGTCGTGATGGCCGATGACGATGGCGACGCCCTCGCGCACCAGCGCATCTGTGGTCGCCGACGAGGCCGCGTCGGAACCGCTGACGCGATACCCCCAGGCGTGGAGGATGCGGGCCAGACCGCTCATGCCGATGCCGCCGATGCCGATAAAGTGGACGTGTGCCGGCGGTGGCGGCAAGGTCAGCAGGTCGGTGGTTGTCGGCACGGTCGCAACCGCGGGCTCGGTCGTCATACGGCTACTCGGATGAGGTGAGATGACGCACCGCCTCGCGGAATTGCTCGCCCCGGTCGAATTCGTTGCGGAACAGACCGAAGCTGGCGCATCCAGGAGAGAGTACAACGACATCGCCCGGCCCAGCCGATGCGGTGGCCGCCCGCACCGCCTCGTCCATGTCGTCGTACGGTCCCCCATATACCACGCCCGCGGTGTCGAGGAGCTCCCGCAATCTCCCCGTGGCGGTGCCATCGAGGAGGGTGACTCTTGCATCGTATTGAGCGATCGCGGTCGCCAGAGGCGAAAGGTCGGTGCGCTTGTCGGATCCACCGGCGATGAGATGAACGTGGCGAAAACGCTCGGTCAGCACGCTCAAGGCGGCGACCGTGGCGGCCGGCGCGGTGGCCGAGGTGTCGTTGATGAAGACGACACCGGCGACCGTCGCGACCGTTTCGAGCCGGTAGGGTATGCCAGTGAAGGTCGCCAACCCGTGACCGATGGCATCGGCACCGGCACCATAGAGGCGCGCCGCGGCCAGTGCAGCGAGCGCGTTTGCCGCACCGTGGTCGCCAGCCAACGCGAGGTGCTCCGGCCGTGGCCAGTCGAGAGTCTCGCCCTGCCACCGCCAGCGGAGGGTGTCGTCGTCGAGCCAGGCACCATCCTCGCCGGTGTCCGTCAGCCCGAATGGAACGTGCCGGGCAACTGACCGGCTGGTGACGTGCCGCGTCTCCGGCTGGTCGTTGTTGAACACGATGGCGCCGTCGGTGCCGAGGTGGCGCCCGATCGTCCGCTTCGTCCGCGCGTAGTCGTCGAACCCGTTGTACTGGTCGAGGTGGTCCTCCGAGATATTGGTGAGGACACCGATGTACGGACCGAGACGGTGCTCGTCCATCGCTTCGAGCTGCCAGCTCGACAGCTCGATCACGACCGGCGTCGCCGCCGTGATCGACGGCAGGAGCGAGAGGGCTGAGATACCCATGTTGCCCGCCAGCACCGTCTCCGGTTTCCACGCCCGCAGCATTCCCGCGCAGAGGGTCGAGACGGTGGTCTTGCCCTTGGTGCCGGAGATACCGAGGATCGGCGCCGGGCAGGCCCGGAAGAAAAGCGTCATCTCCATCTCGACCGGCACTCGCGAGGAGCGCGCCGCCTTCAGATAGGGCGAGGTGCGTGGGACACCGGGGTTGCGAACGACCATGTCGGCGCCGGCTGACGTGAAATCTCGCTCGTCGTGGCCGCCAAGCCGAAAGCGGATCGGAAGATCCGCAAGCTGCGCCAGGGAGTCGGTCAGCGCCGCTTCGTCCTTCGCGTCGGTGACGGTCACCTCGGCACCGCGCTCGGCCAGGAACCGCGCAACCCCGACACCGCCGCCGAGCGCGCCGAGACCCATCACCGTCACTCGTTTGCCGCTGAGTTCCATCGTCTCCATTGATCGCTCCATCCGTAGTGAACTACAGCAGCGCCAGAGCGATTCCCAGCAGACCGGACATGATCCCGATCAGCCAGAACCGCAACGTCACTTGAGTTTCGGACCAGCCACCGAGCTCGAAGTGGTGGTGCAGCGGCGTCATCTTGAAGATCCGCTTCCCTTTGGTGAGCTTGAAGTAGCCCACCTGCATCATCACCGAGAGGGTTTCCGCCACAAAGACTGCACCGACAATCGGCAACAGGAGCCACTGCCCGGTCATGAACGCGGCCGTCGCCAGCGCGGCCCCGACTGGCAATGCACCGGCGTCACCCATAAAGACCTGCGCCGGGTGAGCATTGAACCACAAGAATCCGAGCAACGAACCAACCATCACGAAGCAGAAAGTGACGACGGCGAGTTGCCCTTGCTGATAGGCAATGATGCCGTAGGCAACAAACGCGATGGCCGCCGTGCCGCCCGCCAGCGTGTCGAGACCGTCGGTCAGGTTGACCGCGTTGGCCATGGCGATGATCGAGAACGCTGCCACCGGCAAGTAGACCCAGCCGATGTCGAAGCGACCGAAGAAGGGCAGATAGATGTGGTGCAGCCCGAGACCCAGCGGATCGGGAAGATGCAGCGTCAGCGCCGCGAGGACCCCGAACACGGTGAGCCAGGCGAACTTGAAGCGCGCCGTCATCCCGGTGCGGTTACCGCCGACGAGGTTCCAATAGTCGTCGACGGCGCCGAGCACTCCGGCCGAGAGGAGCACGGTCACCGGGAGGAGCATCGAGAGCCGGCCCACCGTGTTGAAGATCAACGTGATGAACACGACGCTGAGGCAGACCATCAGCCCGCCCATCGTCGGTGTGCCGGTCTTGACCGCATGCGTCATCGGACCGTCGACTCGGATCTTCTTGCCGATGCCCCGTCCCCGCAGCCCGGTAATGATGGGCCGGCCGAGGATGATGGTGACGACGAAGGCGAGTCCGGCGAGGGCCAGCGAGACCGCCTTGTTCTCGTTCGGGTCACTGGGCATGACGCTGCCGACGAGTACGGGTGACGTCGCCCCGAAATCGAAACCGCTCATGCTTCGCGCACCGCGTCCGGTGTTGGGCCGACATCGGACTCCCCACCGGCATCGGTACGGAGCGCCGCGACGAGCTGCTCCATCCGCAAACCGCGCGATCCCTTCAGCAAGGCGACATCGCCGTCCCGCAGCTCGTCCCTCAGGTACGCTACCAGCTCCCCGCGTTGATCGAGACCGAACGAGCGCACAGTCAGCGGTCGTTCTTTCGGGCGAGGGACCGCCTGGGCTTCCTCAGCGATCAACCGCGCGAGGTCGCCATAGGTGACGACGACTTCGGCGATCTCGCCCGCCCGGCGACCGACGACGCGGTGCTCCTCATGAGCGACGGAGCCGAGTTCCCGCATATCACCGAGCACGGCGACGCGGCGCCGGCCACCCAGGTCGGCGAGCAGCGCCAATGACGACAAGACCGAGGGGGTGCTGGCGTTGTAGGTATCGTCGATCAGCTGCGCGCCGTGCGGTCCCGGCACGAAGAGGAGACGCACTTGCACCGAAGGGTCCTTCAACCCGACGAGCATCTCCGAGAT
>JACDBO010000252.1 GCA_013694885.1 Chloroflexia bacterium
GACCTAAGACGTGCTCGCTCCGCCGGTCAGAACATCATCCCAACGACAACCGGGGCCGCGCGCGCCCTTGCCCTCGTGATTCCAGAATTGAAAGGCAAGTTCGACGGCTTCTCGCTGCGCGTGCCCACACCGACGGTGTCGATCATCGACTTCGTGGCCGTGACCGAACAGCCGGTCAGCGTCGACGCCGTCACGGCTGCCTTCCAGGACGCGGCGGAGAGTGACGCGATGCGTGGCCTGGTCGGCATTACCCACGAAGAACTCGTCTCCACCGACTTCCGCCGGGATTCGCGGTCGGCCATCATCGACGGACCATCGACGATGACCATGAACGAGCAGATGGTCAAGGTCGTCGCTTGGTACGACAACGAATGGGGCTACTCGTGCCGCGTTGCCGACCTCGCCGCGCTCATCTGCGAACAGGGATTTCCGGCCTGAGATCGGTGATGAGCTGACACCTCAATTACGAAAGGACGCGGCGCGATGCCGAAGCGCTCGGTTACCGAGGCGAATGTGTCCGGCAAGCGCGTGCTCTGCCGCTGCGACTTCAATGTCCCGATCGAGCATGGTCGGATCACTGACGACACGCGAATCCGCGCCGCCTTGCCAACGATCCGATGGCTGCTCGGCCGCGGTGCCCGAGTCGTTTTGTGCAGCCACCTGGGGCGTCCGAAAGGAACCGAGCGGGACGATCTTCGGCTGGCTCCGGTCGCCGAGCGGTTGAGTGAGTTGCTCGACCAGTCCGTCACGTCGTGTCGGCGGGTGACCGGCGATGACGTCCGGACCGCGGTCGATGAACTCCGCGACGGCGAGGCGCTGCTCCTGGAGAATCTTCGCTTTGAGAAGGGCGAGGAGGACAATGATGGAGAACTCGCCCGCCGACTCGCCGCCCTCGCCGACGTGTACGTAAACGATGCCTTCGGCGCCGCCCATCGCGCTCATGCCTCCACCGAAGGGGTCGCGCATCTGCTCCCGGCATACATGGGTCTCTTGATGGAGCGGGAAGTCGAGGTGCTGGGACGGCTCGTCGAGTCCCCTGAGCGGCCGTTCGTCGCCATCGTCGGCGGCGCCAAGGTATCGGACAAGATCGCTGTGCTGGACCGGCTGATCGAGCGCGTTGACGCGTTGCTCGTCGGTGGTGGGATGGCCAATACGTTCCTGCTGGCGCGCGGTCGCGAGATGGGCACGTCGCTCGTGGAGGCGGAGCACGTGGACGAATCCCGTCGAATTACAGCCAAGGCCGAAGCGTGTGGCGTCGAGGTGTTTCTTCCCAACGACGCAATCGTGTCCACGTCACTCGAACGCAAAGGTGTCGCCAAGGCGGTCGATACCCTGGATCCTAACGAGGCTATTTTCGATATAGGGACAGAGACCGCGAAATCGTTCGCGGGGGCCATTGAGCGGGCCCATACCGTCTTCTGGAACGGGCCGATGGGCGTTGCCGAGCGACCAGCGTTCGCGGGTGGCACGCGGGCGGTCGCTGAAGCCGTCGCCGCGTGTGACGGGTTTACGGTCGTTGGCGGCGGTGACTCGGTGGCGGCGGTGCAGCAACTCGGACTCGCCGACCGCATCGACCATATCTCGACCGGCGGCGGGGCCTCGCTGGAATTTATAGAGGGCAAAGAGCTGCCGGGCATCTCCGTTATCCCGGACGTAGAGGCGAGCCAACCATGAACAGAACGCCGCTGGTCGTGGGCAATTGGAAGCTCAATACCTCCCTGGCGGAAGCCACCGCGCTCACCGAGGGGATCGTGAACGCTCCCGTCGATGGCGTCGATACAGTCCTCTGCCCTCCCTTTCCTTGGCTCGTGCCGCTCGCGGAACTGATCGAGGACGCTCGTGTGGCGCTCGGCGCCCAGGACTGTTGGTCGGAGGTACGCGGCGCCTATACCGGCGATGTCTCGGCGGCGCTCATCGCGCCGTACTGTCGCTTTGTGATCGTCGGCCACTCCGAGCGACGCGCTCTCCATGGGGAAGGCAATGACCTCGTCGCGCGCAAGGTAGGGGCGGTACTGAGCGCCGGCCTGATTCCCATCCTCTGCGTCGGTGAATCCGCGGCACAACGCGCCGCCGGAGATGCCGAGACGGTGATCAAGGCTCAACTCGACGCCGCCATGGACACGCTGAATGCGCGCGAAATCAGCCAACTCGTGGTCGCCTATGAGCCCGTCTGGGCGATCGGCACCGGTGCCGCCGCTACTCCTGAAGACGCCGCGGCAATGGCCACGTTGATCCGACACCGGCTCTCCGCCAAGCACGCGAGCGCGGCGCGGACCGCGCGCGTGCTCTATGGCGGCAGTGTCACGGTCGACAACGCTGCTGACCTGTTTGCGACCGACGACATCGATGGCGCACTGGTCGGCGGCGCCAGTCTCGATGCCACCGCGTTCAACGGCATCCGGCGCGCGGCAATGACCTGATCGCTTTGGTTGCCGTGGTCCGCGCGGAGTGCTAGGCTGATTCGCGCCGAAGCGGATGAATGGCGAAAGGAGCGCGCGACTAGGTGCGCGGCGCTGACAAGTCGAAAGTGATAGCCAACGTGGACACCGCGATCAACCTTGTGACCATCATCGTCTCCGTCGTGTTGGTCTTGGTCATCCTGATGCAAACGAAAGGTTCCTCCTTCAGCGGCGCGTTTGGTGGCGACACCAGCGGCATTTACCGCACCCGCCGCGGCGTCGAGAAAATCTTGTTTCAATTCACCATTGGTATCGCCGTGCTCTTCCTGGTCCTGGCAATCATCAGCAGTTTCGCCTTGTCGTAGACACGCGCCTGACATTGACGGGGTTTCGGCCTCGTTGCGGTTGTGCGCAGTTGGTATACTGGGCGGAGATCGGCGACCTAACTCGCGTCTCTCGACTTCTTTTGGTGGTACATAGAGCAAACTCGTGAAAGGCGTCAACCATGCCCGGCGGAATCGGTGTTCCGGAGCTCGCGATCATTCTGGTGATCATCATTATCATTTTCGGCGTCGGCAAGTTGCCGGAGATCGGTGGCGCGCTCGGCAAAGGGATCAAAGAATTCAAGACTGAGGCGACCGACGACGACGGCAAGAAGATTGAGCGCGGCAGTTCCGAACCCGCCTCCAGCCTGACGGCACAAGCGCGGGAACGCCGCGAGGAAGTCGCGGTTGGCGCGGCGGATCGGCGTGAGCGTCGCGAGGTTCGGGCCGACGAGATCTAGGCTTCGTTGCGACGTGTCGAGTACGACCAGCGAGAGCGCGGGGGTCACCTTCGCGCTCTTTTTCTGTGCGTGCGCGGGAACGACAGTCACCGCCGGTCCCACCAACATCGATGAAGTATCATCCCACCACGAGCGTCGCGAACATCCAGCGACCTTGAACAGGTAACCGCACCGACAATAAGGAACGAACCCCTAATGACCGAACGCGAGGACTTTGCTGGCCGATCCGCGACCCCGCCTCGCGACTTCCCCGCCTACGGTTTCGAATCACCGGCCACAACCACCAGAGAGCTGCCCGCGGCGCATGTTGCTCCGGAGCATCAGGTCGTCGAGGGAGCAACGACGGTGCAGCGGGAGAAGGGGCGGCCGTCAGCGTTCCGTGAGATCGTTGAAACGCTCCTCCTCGCGGTCATCATCTTCTTCGCGGTGCGCGCGGTCGTCCTCAATTTTCGGGTCGAGGGACTCAGCATGTCGCCGAACCTGCACAACGGCGAGATGTTGTTGGTGAATCGCAATGCCTACAACAGCTTTGACCTCTATGCGCTCGTTGATTGGCTGCCTGGTGTGGCTCACGACGAATCGCGAACGGTGCAGCCCTTCGACCCCCCCGAGCGTGGCGACATCGTCGTCTTTGATCCGCCAACCAACTCCGACAAGCCGTACATCAAACGAGTCATCGGTTTACCTGGTGAGTCGGTCGAGATTCGGAATGGTTCCGTCTTCATCGACGGCCAAGAGGTGAATGAGCCCTATCTCGACGGCGAATCCACTGAATGCCCAGGACGCGACGCCTGCGAGCCGGTCACCGTTCCGCCAGACCAGATTTTCGTCCTCGGCGACAACCGCGACAATAGCCAGGACTCGCGAAGCTTCGGGCCGGTCGAGGTCGACGACATTATCGGCAAAGCGTGGGTGACGTACTGGCCTTCCGCGGATATCGGAATCGTCCCCCACTACGACTACCCCGAAATCGCGGAGAAGTGACGCTGAACTCCCGGACAGTCTGTCGGCTATCCTCTGCCAACTGTCGTCCGCCTGGGTATCGCGCGCACTCGACAGGGGTGTAGAATGGATGCTCGGGAAGGTCCGACACCTACCCGCACAAGTGCACCTTCCGGAGCGGTTCTCAACGCCCCCAGCAATGCGGTCTCCGGGCGCCTGTGTGATGCCGAAAGGGGCTGATGATGATCGAGACGACCGTCGAGAGTATCCGGGTGAGCCTCGTCACCCAGCATCGCGTCGTCATCCTCAAGGAGGTTGACGGCGACCGCCATCTCCCGATCTGGATCGGTGCCTATGAAGCCGAGGCGATCGCCATGGAGTTGCAGGGCGTTACGCCGACGCGGCCTCTGCCGTATGATCTCATGCGCACCATCATCGGCGACCTCGGCGGCAGGATTGAGCGCATCATCATCGCCGACCTCTCCCAAGAAGTCTTTTTCGCGCGGGTGATCGTAGATCAAAATGGGCGCACCCATGAGATCGACTCGCGGCCGAGCGACGCGATCGCGCTCGCAGTGCGCACCGGAGCGCGGATCATGGTCGAGGATGGCGTCCTTGAGCGAGCCGGTGTAACGCTGAACGGTGACGACGAGGAGGGCCAGTTCGCAACCTCGGCCGGGGAACGCGCCGAGCTGCGCGGTAGTGGGCGAGAGGGCGGCGAGGGGAGCGGACCGGAGGACGAGCGGCTCTCGGTCTTTCGCGATTTCATCAACTCTCTCGATCTCGACGATTTTGACCGCAAGCGATCGAGCTAGCGGCGACGCAACGCGGGCATGGGTGGCGATGGGTTGCCCAGTCGCGCACGGGGAAACACCCAAGGATCGGTATGGATTCGGAAGTTCAGATCAAACGAATCGTGCTTGACCGTATGGAGCGGTGTAGCATCTGCCATCGGGACTTTGGCCCCGATGACATCCATGTCATCTCGCGCAAGCCGGACCTCTGGACGATGCTCGTCGAGTGCGACGAGTGCCACGCGCGCAATTTTGTTGCAGCCGTGCTCAACGACGGCGACCCCGAGGAAGCGCAAGTCGCGCTGCGGCGCCTCAATGAGTCGGCGTTGAAGAAGACCAGTGCTGAGCCGGAGATCCCATCCGAGGTTCCGCCGGGCGGAGACCCGGTCACCGCAGGCGACGTCGTCGACATACATGAGTTCCTGCGCGACTTCGAAGGTGATTTCAGGGCGATGTTCCGGGGATAGGGCGCAGTCATGCGCTGGCTCCCTGGAGCCTCTCCGAGGCGATTGGGAGTCCGGCAGTCGTTTCACGGAGTGACGCTGCTGAGTCGTATGGATTGCCCCGCAACGAGGGATTCTGATCGCGGCTCGAAAAGACAATCCCGCGTTCCTTCCAAACCAGTGGGCGTGCTCAAAGTCGGAAAAGGGAACGGCGCGATGTTTGGTTGCCAGACAGCCAGTTCTCGTGCTGGCCGCTGCTATACTCTCGGCGGTAGATTTCTTGCCGCGCGGTGACTTCGAAACCGCACGCGCGATGAGGTCGCAACGGGACCACTCGATGTCATTGCAGGAAGGAATGCCTTCGTGGCGCAGGCGGACCCAGTTCAACGGTCTCACTCCGTACCCGCCCCCTATACGGGGCGCCAGGATATCGATCTCGATGTCGTGCGCGAGATCATGTCGCATTTCACCTTTTCCGATTACGAAGAAGCCCAGGAGCTCATCCTCTTCGCATTGCAGGAGATCAATGAGCGGTTCGGATGGGTTTCGCCCGAAGCCGCGGAGATCGTCGCCGAGCGGCTCGGCACGACGATCAACCGCGTCTATGGCTTGCTCACGTTCTACGCTGACTTCCGCACAGAGCCGCGTGCCAACCACTTCATGTTGCTCTGCCACGGAATGTCCTGCTACGTAATGGGTTCGCAGCGGCTCGTCCAAACTCTGGAGGAGCGCTACGGTATCGGCGACGGCGAGACGTCCGCGGATGGAGAGCTGTCAGTGCAGGTCGTCAACGGATGCCTCGGCGTTTGCGATCGATCGCCCGTCGTCAAACTGGACGACGAGTACCACGGACAGCTGACGTCGGAGTCGCTCAATGAGGTGATCCAGCGCGCCATCGCCGCCCGGCGCGGTGGGCGCTCCAACGGGGAGAGTCATGACTGACGCGCGAGGCGGCGACACTCTACCGTTCCTGACATCGAAAGAGGACTTTCAGTCGTTCGCGAGCGATGCCCGAGATCGCTGGAGCGAACTCTGGGAAGGCACCAGGACCGTCGTCAGCGTTGGCGTTGGCAGTAGCTCGATCGCCAAGGGCGCGCTCGACATCCTTGCCATCTGTCGCCAGGAATTGGGCGAGAGCGCGGTGGTTCGGGAGGTCAGCGGCAATGGCGCGTTCTGGATGGAACCTTGGGTCGAGGTCCGCCGTCCCGGTGAGCCGCCCGTTGTCTTTGGCCCCGTTAAAAACGATGACGTACCAGCTGTCCTGGCCGGTGCGCGACGGGATCTAGCCGTCGGCGTTCGTGGTGAGAGCACGCACGATGGCATTCCACCGCTGAGCGAACATCCCTTCTTCAGCAACCAGACGCCCATCCTCATGCGGAACTCCGGCGTCATTGACCCGGATTCGATCGAGGAGGCGATCGCGCGCGGTGCTTACCAGGGCTATTTCCAGGTTCTGTTCGAGATGAGCCAGGAGGAAGCCATTGCCGAAGTGACCGCCGCGCAGGTTCGGGGCCGAGGGGGTGGCGGATTTCCGGCCGGGATCAAGTGGGAGAGTGGGCGCAAGGCGCGCAACACGCCCAAGTTCGTCGTCTGCAACAGTCACGAGGGCGAACCAAATGTCTACAAAGATCGCCATCTGCACGAGTGCGATCCGCACCGCATTCTCGAAGGCATCCTGATTGGCTGTATCGCGTGCGGGGCCGAGCGAGGTTACAACTACATCGGCGGTGAGTATCCGCTCGCCATTGCCCGCTTTCGCAAGGCGGTCGAGGATGCGGAGCGGCTTGGACTGATCGGCAACAACATCCTGGGCAGTGGAAAGAGCGTTGCCTTGCGGCTGCGGACCGGTGGCGGCGCCTACATCTGCGGCGAGGCCTCGGCGATGATGTATTC
>JACDBO010000264.1 GCA_013694885.1 Chloroflexia bacterium
CCGGAGGGTCGTCCGCGAGAATCGCCGCGGGCGACCGCTCGACCGCGGCGAGATCCGCGTGGCCGGCCAGCAGAGCCGCGAGCCCGGCGCGCAGCGAGGGGTAAGCGGCCACGACGACGACGGTCAGCACGTCGTGGGCATCAACCTCCTGGCGTGTGTCTGTCTCGGCAAGCATCGTGTCGATCATAGACCTACCCGTCACAACCAGGTAGAGGCGCCCCGGTGTGGTCGCCCGTTCCGCCCAACGGTCTGTGTCGGTAGAACCAACACCGTCAACAGGTAGGGGCGGACCCGTGTGTCCGCCTACCTGTTGACCGCTGCTCCAGGCGCAATGCCGTATGCCGGTGCTACTCGCGGGTTGGTTCCGGTCGCTCGGCCGGTGTCACTGCGATCTCGCGGCGCTCCCCGCCACGCAGCACCCGGGCCGGCAGGGCGGTGCCGATGCGGTCGCCGGTGAGGTTCTGCTGGAGGTCGGCGACGTCGACCAGGTCCTGGTCATCGAGCGCGATCAGGATGTCACCGACGATCAGCCCCGCTGTGGCCGCTGGGCTGCCGCTGGCGATGTTCACCACCAGCAGGCCGGTTGTCTGCTCCCCGGCATCGTCCCGCGTGCCTTCCGGGAGCGTAACCGATTGGAGCGTGACACCGAGCCAGCCGTGGCGGACACGGCCGTGCGCCTGGACCTCGGTGGCGACACGCTCGATCTGGGCAACGGGGATAGTCACGCCGCCGCTGCGGGCGGGGCCGGACGTGTTGAGGCCGGCGATCTCACCGGTGACATCGACCAGCGGCCCGCCGGAGAAACCGGGCAGCATCGTCACTTCGGCGCTGATCAAGGACGCCGCGCTCGTCGTGCGCCGGCCCTGACCAATGGCGACCACCGTGCCGAAGGTGGCCGTAGGACCGCCGCCGACGCGGGGCCGGCCGACCGCCAGCACGATGTTGCCGACGCGCACCGGCGCCGTCCGTCGCGGGGCCGGGGTGAGGGCGTCGCCGCCGGTCTCGACGCGGAGCAGGACAAGGTCGCGGCTGAGGTCGCGACCGAGCAGCGTCGCCGGCACGGCGGCACCGTTGGCGAGACCGACCTGGATCGCCTCTTCGCGCTCGACGACGTGGCTGGCGGTGACGATCAACCCCTGATCGTCCCAGACGATACCGCTTGCCGGCAGGCGGCGGCGCGCATCGACCGTGACCGTGCCCGCCCCAGCTCGCTCGACCGCGGCGGCGAGGCCGTCGGAGAGGGCGGAGAGGGTGGGGGATTGCGGCGACTCAGACATGGTGGTGTGCTCCTTGACGCTTTCCTCGTACGCGGCGGCACGTCCGCCGTTGGGATCGAGCCTAGCGGCCAGCGGGAGTGTCCGCATCGGCGGTTTCGGTGGTGCGCGCCCTGGTCATGCGGGCAGGTCGGCTGGGCAGGGCGAGGAGACTGGTACACTCCGCAAGGCGGACGGCGGACACGGAAGGTATCGCGCTGTTGCTGTCCGCGAGCGAAGCGAGGGTTGATGACGACCGCACCGACGGCTACCGCGCGGCGATCTGACCGCACCGAGGCAATTCGGCCTGAGACCCAAGCGCCAGTGGCGCCGATCATCGAGGTGCATGGTCTACGCAAGACCTACCGCAGCGTGGTCGCCCTTGACGGGATCGACCTGACGCTGCCGCGGGCGGCGATCGGGTTGCTCGGCGCGAACGGCGCCGGCAAGACGACGCTGATCCGCACCCTGCTGGGTTTGGCCCGGCCGGACCGGGGCAACGCCCGCGTCGTCGGCCTGGACACACGAACGCAGGGTGTCCAGGTGCGCGAGCATGTGGGCTACATGCCGGAGGCTGATGCGCTGCCGCAGGGCACGACGGCCGCCGATTTCGTCGGGCATATGGCGGAGATGAGCGGGCTGCCCGCGCGCGCGGCGCGGCAACGCGCGGCCGATGTGCTCTACCAAGTCGGCCTCGGTGAGGAGCGCTACCGCCTGATCAAGGGGTTTTCCACCGGCATGCGGCAGCGGGTGAAGCTCGCCCAGGCAATCGTCCACGACCCGCAACTGGTCTTTCTCGACGAGCCGACCGCGGGGATGGACCCGCAGGGCCGCGATGCGATGCTCGAACTGGTCGAGCGTATCTACCGGAGCCTCGGCATCGCCGTCGTCTTCTCCTCGCACATCCTCGAAGACATCGAGCGTGTCTGCGACCACGTCGTCATCATCGATGGTGGGCGCGTCGTCACCGAGCAGCCGCTCGGTGACCTCGGCACCGAGCCGGGAGAACTGATCGTCCGCGTCGAGGGCGATGTGGACGCCTTCAAGCGCATCTTGACCCAGCGGGGCTACCCGCTCAGCCGGGGCCGGCTGGACGGCAACCCCGACGAGTTCGTCGTGCATATGGAAGATGAGCGCGTCTACGACGTGATCCGGGATGCGGCGGTCGATGCCGGTGTGGCGCTGCGGTCGTTGCGCTCGCGCTCGCGCTCGCTCGAAGATCTCTACCTCGGCAATGTCGGCGTACCACGGGAGGTGACGAGTGGCAACGGCTGAGCCGGCGGTGTCTCCACCGCCCGCGTCGTCTCCGTCCGAGGGGCGGTACGGCGAGGTTTTCGACCGCGGCTACGCGCACTACACAGGAGAGCGCCTCGGGCGGCGGCAGGCATTCCGCTCACTGATTGTTTATTCGATGAAGCGGTCGATGGGCATCCGCAAGAGCTGGACGGCAAAGATTCTCCCGTTCTTCCTCTACCTCGCGGCGATCATCCCGGTCATCGTTATGATCGGTCTCACGGCCCTCGTGCCTCAGGCCAACATGGCCTCATATCCCAACTACTTCCTGGCGATCTTCACGATCGTCGGCATTTTTGTCGCGGCGGTCGCGCCGGAGATGCTCTGCGTCGATCGTCGGGAGCGGACGCTGCCGCTCTACTTCGCCCGCGCGATTACTCGGTTCGACTACGTGCTGGCCAAGGTGCTCGCCACCGCGATCCTGACCATGACGCTCTCGGTCGTCCCCGTCGTCATCCTGTGGCTCGGACGGCAGCTCGTGGCCGAGTCGCCGGGGCAGGCGATGCGGGCCAATGTCGAGGACCTCGGCAAGGTTGTCCTGGTCGGGTCGCTGATTGCGCTGGTGCTCGGGACGGCTGGACTCGTGATCTCGTCGCTGACCGACCGTCGCATCGTGGCCGTGGCGATCATCGTCGTCGGTTTCCTGATCCTGACGGCGACCGCCAACATCGGTTACGAGTTGCTCGGCGAGGAGGCGGAGTGGGCGAGGTATCTGCTCCTAATCAGCCCCAGCGACCTCTTTGGCTCGCTCATCTATCACCTCTTCACCGACAGTCAGAGCGAGAACGGGCTGATTAGCGACGCGGAGTTCTCCCTGCGATTCAAGCTTCTGTATATGCTCGGCTTCGTGGTGGTCGGCATCCTCTTCATTCGCTGGCGCTATGCGCCGAAGGACTGATGCCGTGCGTGAGGATGTCGTGACCCCGAACGGAGACGAGGAGCGGGTGGATCCGATCCGCTCGACGATGCCGGGCATGAGGGGCGGCCGCGAGCCGACAATCGTGCTCGACCATGTCTCCAGGTGGTACGGCGACATTGTTGCCGTCTCTGAAGTCAGCTTCGGGGTCGGGCCGGGTGTCACCGGGCTGCTCGGGCCGAACGGCGCCGGCAAATCGACCACACTCAAGCTGATGGCTGGCTTGCTGGCGGCGTCGAGCGGCACGGTGACGGTGGGAGGGCAACCGGCACGCGGCCGGCCCAACGCCTATCGTAACCTCGGTCTGGTCGCCGAGCATGAGGTGATCTACCCCTTCCTGACCGGGCGGGAGTTCGTGCGGCTCAACGCGACCCTGCAGAAGCTGCCGCGGCCGCGCCAGGCGGTCGAGCGCGTGATTGAACTGGTCGAGATGGAAACGGCGGCGGACCGCAAGGTCGGCGGCTACTCGAAGGGGATGCGGCAGCGGATCAAGGTCGCCGCCGCGCTCGTCCATGACCCCGACGTGATCCTGATGGACGAGCCGCTGAACGGCACCGATCCGGTCCAGCGTGCTCACTTGATCGGGTTGATCCGGCAACTCGGGAGTGCCGGCAAGACGGTGCTGGTCTCCTCGCACATCCTGACCGAGGTCGAGCGCTTCGCCGAGAACATTCTGGTCATCGTCAACGGCAAGCTGGCTGCCGCCGGCGACTACCGGGCGATCCGCGACCGGATCGACGCCCACGACCACGCGGTGCGGATCCGGGCGTCGGACCCGCGCCGGCTGGCCGCCGCGCTGATGACCGAGCCGATGGTGCGCGCCGTCCGCCTGGACACCCAGGGGCGCATCGTCGCCGAGACCGACGATGTCCGCGCCTTCTACCGCGCGGTGCCGGTGACCGCGCAGCGCGAGCGAGTCCGGTTGCTGGAGGTGCAGGCGGCGGACGAGTCGCTGACCTCGGTCTTCTCATATCTGGTGGAACGGTAGCTGAGCGGCACGAGGTAGAACTTTGGTAAGCGTTGCGTTTTCCCCGTTTCCGATTACGCGGTTGACGATCCGGCAGTTCGCGCGCGGCAAGTCGTTGCTGGTGGCGGCCGGCATCGTCTTCTTTCCAGTGCTCTTCGCCATCCTTGGTCTGCTGGCGCCCGACGGGTTGACCGTGCGCCAGCTTCGGCAGCTGCTCTCTTCGGTGATCTTTCTCGGCGCGTTCACGGGAACGCTGCTGCCGGTGGCGACGTTGCTGCTGGCGTCCGGCGCGTTCGGGGACGAGCTCGATGACCGCACCCTGTCGTACCTGACCCTCAAACCGATCTCGCGCCTGCGAATCGTGATCGAGAAGCTGCTCGGCGTGCTGATCGTCGGGATCCTGCTCGCCTGGACCGGAATCCTGGCCACCGTCGGCGTCGCCGCCTGGGGAAGGTACGACGCGGTGGAGGATCTGGTGTGGCCGATGCTGCTCTCCACGGCGGCGGGGGTCATCGGGTTCGGGTCGTTTTTCCTGCTGCTGAGTCTCTACATCCCGCGGGCATTGCTCACCGGGCTCTTCTACACGTTCGTCTGGGAATCGGCGCTGGCCCGCTTCCTGCCCGGCATCCGCACGATCAGTATTCGCCATTACGCGCAGTCGATTTTCGCCGAACTCGCTGATGACCGGCGGATCGTGCTCGCCCAGCAGGCCGAGTTGCGGACCAGCGTCATCACGGTCGTGGCGATCTGTGTCTTGTCGATCGCGCTGGGGACATGGCGGCTGCGGCGGATGAACCTGGAGTGAGAACATCTGGGCGTTTGCCCAGGAGCGGGGCGAAAGCCGCCGCGCTCCACCTCGGCACCCGGCTCTTGCCGGCCGCACACATGTGTCATTTCGAGCCGCCGCGAGAAATCTCTCGTTGATGGGAAGCCAAACTCGATTGAACGAGATACTCATCGGGTTGCGTTCGGATTCACATTGCCTGAATACCACGACTCGTGAAGATGGAGGGATTGATGAGCGAACCGCATGAGATGGAGCCGCAAGATCAGACAATGCTGGCGACCGGGCATTGGCCGGCGAGTGAGCGGCGGATGGGGCTCGGGTTGATGGTCCCGATCTCCGAAGGCGCGGCGTTCGGGGAGACGCCGCATTTCCGCGACATGGTCGAGATGGCGCGCGTCGCCACGGATGTCGGCTTCGACGCACTCTGGTTCGCCGACCACTTCACGTTCGGCTCGGTCGAGGAAGGGTATCGCGGTGTTTGGGACTGCTGGACGATGATGGCCGGGGTGGCGGCGGCGACCGAGAAGATCCAGATCGGCTCCCTCGTGGCCAGCACCGGCTACCGCACCCCCGGTGTCATCGCCAAGATGTCCGAGGCGATCGACGACATCAGCGACGGCCGCTTCATCCTTGGGCTCGGTGCCGGGTGGCACGAGCCTGAGTACGAGATGTTCGGCCTGCCGTTCGACCATCGCGTCTCTCGCTTCGATGAGGCGATCCGAATCATCCAGCCGCTGCTGCGCGCCGGCGAGGCGGATGTGCAAGGCGAGTTCTTTCAGGCCAACGCGGCCGTCAATGTGCCGCGTGGGCCGCGTCCTGCCGGCCCGCCGATCCTCGTCGGCTCGAACGGGCCACGGATGCTCCGGTTGCTGGCGCAATACGCGGACGCCTGGAACACCGTCTGGCACAAGGACACGACCCGCCTTCGGGACCAGCTGGTGAAGGTGGACGAGGCCTGCCTCGATGTCGGCCGTGATCCGGCGACGCTGGTGCGCACGGTCGGCGGCAACATCGCCATGGAGGGCTATTTGGGGCGCCGCCCGGACCCGATCGAGGGCGACGACGACGCCAAGGCGGAGACCATCGCGGCGTTTCGCGACCTCGGCATCCGGCACCTCATCTGCGGGCTCGACCCCTGCACACCTGCCTCCATCGAGGCCTTCGCCCCGGTCATCGAGCGCCTGGACCGCACGACATAAGAATCCGGTTCGATCTATGCCGGCACACCACGATGATCGCGCCACGCAACAGAAAGGGACGCTCATGGCAAAGCTGGCGATCGGGGTCGATTTCGGGGGGACGAAGGTGCTCGCCGCGGTGGTCGACGTGGAGTCGGGCAAAGTGCGCGGCACGGGCAAGAAGAAGACGCGCGCCGACGACGGCCCGGACGAGCTGATGGAGCGCATCTACGACACCTGCGATCAGGCGATGGTTGAAGCCAAGATCGACCGCGACCACATCGTGGGCATCGGTGTCGGCATCGCTGGTCAGGTCGATGCCGAGCGGGGATTGCTGATCGGGACGGCCAACTTGAGCCGGTCGGTCGTCGACCTGCCGATGGCCAAGCGGTTGCGAGACCGGTTCGGCGTGCCGGTGACGCTGCGCAACGACGTGCAGATCGCCGCGATCGGCGAGGCGCGGTTCGGTGCCGGCAAGGGGGTCGATGACTTCTTCTGCATCTTCGTTGGCACCGGTATCGGCGGCGCGATCGTGCGTGATGGCGTTCTGGTGGCCGGGTCGGACGGCAGCGCCGGCGAGCTTGGGCACACGATTGTCCAGGCTGGCGGGCGGATTTGTGGGTGCGGCGGTCGTGGCCACCTCGAAGCCTACGCTTCGCGCACGGCGATCACCAACGTCCTGATCGGCGAGCTGCGCCGGGGGCGGCAATCGGTCCTGCGCCAGCTCATTCCCGACATCGACCTGACGGCGCCGGGCGGCACCGCGATCCGCTCCGGCGTGCTCAGAAAAGCGGTCGCCGCCAAGGACGAGTTGGTGCTGGAGGTCGTCGAGGAGGCCGGTCGGTATCTGGGCTATGGGCTGGCGACGATCGTCAACGTCCTCAACCCCCGCCGCATCATCCTCGGTGGTGGGGCGATCGAGGCCGTCGACCGGCTCGTGCAGGTCGCGGAGCAGACCACCCGCCGGGAGGCGCTTCCCGCTGCCGGTGAGCGGGTCGACATCGTCACGGCGGGTCTCGGCGACAACGCCGGCGTCGTCGGCGCCGCGGTGATCGGCGCCGAACGTGGGGATAGGGGGTAGGGGAAAGAGGACAGAGGTTCCTTTGCTGATCTCTATACTCGAATAGCTCCTAGCAGCCAGAAGAACACCCCCCTATCCCCTATCCCCTATCTCCAAGGGCCGCGGCCCTTGGAGCATGCTACACTCGGAGAGTCCCGGCGGTGTGGCATGAGTACGTCCGGGCAGTCGTGAATAGATTGGGTCAGGTCAGTATGTTGCCCGGCGCAAGGGTGTAGTGGTGATTGTGCGGTTTTCGGGCGTGGAGTGAGGGCCCGGGGTCCAGGGTCGGTTCTGTATCGGCGTCAGCGGTCGAAGTGCGAAGTCCGAAGAGCGTTTGTGTTCGTCGTTTGACGCATAGGATCAC
This sequence comes from Chloroflexia bacterium, assembly GCA_013694885.1. Lineage (GTDB taxonomy): Bacteria > Chloroflexota > Chloroflexia > Thermomicrobiales > UBA6265 > JACDBO01. Next base: position 7,819 of record JACDBO010000264.1, read on the forward strand.
TGAGTTCGAGGTTTGAGTTCACACCGTATTGCGGTTGAACCTGCACGCATGAGCGACATATGGAGGACCAGATGGCTGGTGAAGGGTTAGGCGCCGGCCGCGCGCAGAACGGCGGCGCGGAGGGACGCGAAGTAGCGGTCTTTGTCGATTACGAGAACATTCGCTATTCAACGATCAATTCGTTCGGCCGAGAGCCCGATCCCCTGAGCTGGCGGGACAAGGCCCTCAAGTACGGGCTGATGTCGGTGGCCCGGGCCTACGCCGACTTCGATCAACACCCGCTCCAGGCGCGGACGCGCCTCGATGTCGCCGGCTTCGAGGCCCAGCACTATCCGGTCAAGCGGACCGTCGATGCGACCGGGCGCGAGAAGGTCGTCTCCCGCTCCGACTTGAACATGGTGATCGACATCATCAACACGGCGCTTGTCCGTCCGGATGTGCATATATTCCTGCTGTTCACCGGCGACAAGGACTTCATCCGGCTCGTCACCACGCTGCGCAACCGGCTGGGGCGGCGGGTGGTGATCTGCGGCGTACCGGGCTCGGTGAGTCCTGACCTCGTGGCGGCGGCCGGCGAGGAAGATGCGCTGGAGTTGGCCCAGTCGGCGGAGAACGACGCCGCCGTGATCCTGGCGATCGATGCCTACGTGCGGCAGCTGCACGAGGGGTTCGTACCGACGCAGAGTCACATGAGCCGCACGCTATGGCGGTTCCTCGACCGCGGCGTGCTGCCCTCCGAGCATATCGAGGCCAAGGTGATGGAGTTTTTGCGCAAGGGTGTGCTCACCAAGCGGCAGACGATCAACGGCCAAGGGCAGGAGCTGGTCACGACCGAGCTGAACCTCCAGCACCCGCTGGTGGTGCGGGCGCTTCCCCACGGCACCCCCCCCGCGACGGCGACCTCGCCGAACGGTGACGACGACGACCGCGAGCCGTTTGACGACGACGCGTATGTCGAACCGTCGCTCACCGGCGCCAACAACCCGGAGCTTGAGGCGGGGGAAGACGACGAACTCGACGCCGACGATCAGGCGCGCGTACTCGCGGCATCGACCCATTTCCGCAACGAGCAGGAGCGCCTGGCCTCCCGCGAGAGCAGCCGCTACCAGCGCCGTTTCGGCCACGAACCACCGCCGACCTGGCGCACCCCACGCACCGGAAATTAAACGAAGGACGGAGGACTGAGGACTGAGTTGCTCGCTGACCCGGTTCCTCTCATTGCCTTGGCTTTGGCAAAGAGAGGAGCCGGGTCGTTGCTGTCAATCACGTCATCGCTATGTCGCTTGCACTGAGGCAGACGAGTGAAAGCCGGTTCGTTTCGCTAGGGCCCTCAGTCCTCAGTCCTCAGTCCTGACGCTGCGATCAGATCGTTCACGATCTTCGCGGAGCTGAGGACGCCGGGGAGCCCGGCGCCGGGGTGGGTGCCGGCGCCGACGAAGTAGAGGTTGGACAACTCCTCGGAGCGGTTGTGCGGCCGGAACCAGGCCGACTGCGTCAGGATCGGCTCGACCGAGAAGGCGGAGCCGAGGTAGGAGTTGAGCGTGTCGCGGAAGTGACGCGGGTCGATCATGTGCTCGGTCACGATGTGGCGCGAGAGGTCCGGCAGGTAGTGCTCCTCAAGAAAGCGCATGATGTGGTCGCGGTAGGGCTTGGCGCGCGTCGCCCAGTCGATGTCGCCGCCGAGGTGGGGCACGGGTGAGAGCACGTAGAAGCTCTCGCCGCCGGGCGGCGCCAGTGAGGGGTCGGTCAACGTCGGCATGTGGAGGTAGAGCGAGAAGTCGTCGGCCAGGTGTTTGCGGGTGAAGATGTCCGACAGCAGTTCCCGGTAGCGCGGGCCGAGGATGATGTTGTGGTGGGCGAGGGCAGGGCCGTCCGTGCCGCGGTACTGGCGGTCGGTGCCGAAGTAGATGACGACCAGCGACATTGAGTAGCGCGTTCTGGCCAGCCGGCGGTCGGTGTACTTGCGGCGGATCGCCGCCGGCAACAATCCCTGGTAGGCACCGGCGACCTCGGCGTTGCAGACGACAACATCGGCCGCCAGCGCCGTGCCGTCGGTCAGGAGCACACCGGTAGCGCGCCGGCCCTCGGTCGTGATTTCGCCGACCTCGGCGTTGAGCCGGAGGGTGCCCCCCAGTTCGCCGAAGAGGCGGGTGAGCGCGGCGACGATCGCGCCCGTGCCGCCCATCGCGAACCAGACGCCCCATTCCCGCTCCAGATGATGGATCAGCGTGTAGATACTGGTGGTCTGAAACGGGTTGCCGCCGACCAGCAGCGGGTGGAAGGTCAGCACCTGCCGGAGCCGCTCGTCCTTGACGAAGCGGCCGAGGAAGCCGGCGACGGTGCGGTAGCTCTCCAGCTTCACCAGGTCGGGCACGATCCGCAGCATGTCGGTGACGTGCAGGAAGGGCACGGCGGCGAGTTCGGTGAAGCCCTTGGCGAAGATCGCCTCGGTGCGCCGCACGAATTCACGGTAGCCGGCGACATCGCCCGGTTCCGGGCTGAGGCGCCGGATCTCGGCCTCCATCCGCGCCGCGTCGCCGGAATAGTCGAAGTGGGCACCGTCGGCTCCGTTCGAGAAGAAGACACGGTAGAAGGGGTCGATGGAGACCAGCGTAATCTCGTCCTCGGCGCGGCGACCGGCGAGCGAGAAGAGCTCGGTGATCAGCCACGGGGCGGTGATGACGGTCGGCCCGCCGTCGAAGGTGAAGCCATCCTGGCGGTAGACGTAGGCTCGGCCGCCCGGTTGGTCTCGCTTCTCAACGATCGTGACCTCGTGACCGCGCGCCGCCAGCCGGATCGCCGCCGCCAACCCGCCGAACCCACTGCCGATCACGACGATACGCATGGTGGTGGTCACGCTCCTGAGCTTCGCGCCTGCGGACGGGTTCCGATGCCACGCGTGGAAAGCTATGGTGTCGCGCCGAGCGGTGTCCAGCACGCCGACGGCGCGGGGTAGCCCGCATCACCCGCCTCCGGCTCGTGAACCCATCACGCGTGCGACATAATCACGGTCCCGACACCGTTTCTGGGGCGCCCGGGCCACGCGGCTCCGCTCTGGTACGCTCCCCGGTGCCAAGGATGGGGGCACCTGGTGATGGCGCCGCCGCGACGAAACGTGAGGATGCGATGCACGCGTGGTATGTGGATGAGCGATATCAGTCGTTCGCGTTGACCGGCGAGCTACATGCGGAGGTGGGCGCGTTCCTGCTCCACGGCTTCACCGGCACCCCGGCGGAGATGCGGCCGCTCGGCACGGCGCTGCGCGAGCAGGGGATCGACGCGCACGGCATCCTCCTCCCCGGTATGGGCGCTCACCTCGACCGCCTCAACACCATGACGGCCGACACCTGGCTCGCCGCCGCCCACGACGCCTGGCGGGAGCACACCGCGCGCTACCGGCGCTCGATCCTGATCGGCTACTCGATGGGCGGTGCGCTGGCCCTGCACCTCGCCGCGCGGCGTCCGCCCGATCTGCTCGTCCTCCTCGCGCCGTTCACGCGGATGGCCGACCGGCGCGCCGTGGCGCTGCCGGTGCTCAAACATGTGATCCGCTCCTACCGTCCATTTGAGAAGATCGACTTCGAGCACGACGACACCCGCACCTTCTTCGCCCGCACGATGCCGGAGCTCGACCTCGACCACCCGGAGGTGCGGCGCTCGTTGACGGACGGCGCGGCGATCTCGACGGCGGTGTTGGACGAACTCCGCTGGCTCGGGCGCCAGGCGGAGCGCGACGCCGCCAAGGTGACGACCGACACGATCATCGTCCAGGGCGACGCCGACGGCATCGTGCAACCGCGGTACACCCGCCAGTTGGTGAGCAGGATGGGTGGGTTGGTGACCTACCATGAGGTCCACGCCGACCACATGCTGCCCTTCGATGGTTGGCCCTCCTGGCCCACGGTGCGCGACCTGGTCACCGCGGCGACGTGCCGGTTTGCCGCGGCAGGGGCGGCGCGTAGTGAGGAATAGCCCTCACCCCCCGACGAAGGGCCGAGGATCGAGGATCGAGGGCCGAGAAAGAAGCCTCCTCGGCCCTCGGCCCTCGCACCTCGGCCCTTCGTTGCGTAGTGAGGGCTCTCCCCTGCTCGCCCTGCTCGCATTCACGCAGGCCATCGCGGCGGTCCGCGTCGTCATCCGTCTCGCCCGAACGGCCAACGGGCGGCGCATCGAGGCTTCGGACGAGGTCTCCCGCGATTCGCTCGCTGTCATCGTGCCGGTGCTGAACGAGGTCGACCGGCTCGGGCCGTGCCTGGAGGGGTTGGGCGCGCAGCCAGGCACGGTGCGCGAGATCATCGTCGTCGATGGTGGCTCGACCGATGGGACGCAGGCGCTGGTCGAGGCGTTCGCCGTGCGAGACCAGCGTATTCGCCTAGTGGATGCGGCGCCGGTGCCGGCGGGCTGGAACGGTAAGGCGTGGGGGTTGGTGGTCGGGCGACGGCATCTCGACCCGGCGGTGCGCTGGGTGCTCACGATCGACGCCGACGTGCGACCGGCGCCGGGGCTGGCGGCCGCCCTGCTGGCGCACGCTCGCCGGGAGGGGGTCGGCGCACTCAGCGTGGCCACGGCGCAGGCGCTCTCCGGTCCGGCCGAAGCGCTGCTTCACCCCGCGATGCTGACGACCTTGGTCTACCGCTACGGCATCCCCGGTCACCGCGTCGTCGCCTCGGACGCGGTGCAGGCCAACGGTCAGTGCTTTCTGCTACAGACGGACGTGCTGGACCGCGCCGGCGGCTTCGCCAGCGGGCGGAACTCGGTCTGCGAAGATGTTACGCTGGCGCGAAGCGTGGCGGACGCTGGCGAGCTGGTGGGCTTCTACGAGGCGCCGGGATTGATCGCGGCGGCAATGTACGCGGGTTGGCAAGATGCCTGGCGCAACTGGCCGCGCTCGCTGCCGATGCGCGACCGCTTCGCTGGCCGCGGCTGGTGGGTGCGGATGGTCGAGGTGACGCTGGCGCAGGGCCTGCCGCTACCGATGCTGGCGGTGGCCGGAACCCGGCGAGGACGCGCGTGGCGCTTGCTCCGGTTGGTGAATCTCGTGCTGCTGCTGACACGGCTGGGCACGCTGGCCGGCACGCGGCGCGCCTACCTGACGGCCCCACCGACCTATTGGCTCTCGCCGCTGACCGACCCGCTCGTGGTGGCTGCCCTCTGGCGCGGCGCCCTGCGCCGGCGCCACC
>JACDBO010000328.1 GCA_013694885.1 Chloroflexia bacterium
GCGTCGCGGCGACCTACGAGGTCGGCGAACTCGTGCGGGGATCGGTCACGCAATTGGCCAACTTCGGCGCGTTCGCTCGTATCGAGGACGGGATCGAGGGCCTGATTCATGTGTCGGAGCTGGCGGACGAGCGGATCCAGCATCCGAAGCAGGTCGTGCACGAGAGCCAGGAGTTGATCCTGCGAATCATCCGTATCGATCCGCAGCGACGGCGCATGGGCTTGAGCCTGCGGCGCGCGCTCGACACGCCTGATGCCGAGCTGACCGCGAAGTTCGGTGAGAGCATCCTTGAGGAGCGCGACGCGCTGGCCCGCCAGATCCGCCAGGCGCTCGAAGCCGAAGGGCTGACAGGTACCGCTCCGACGGATGAAGAACGACGGTCTGAAGACGGCCTTACTGTCACCACAGAGGATGGCCCAGCGCTACAAACTTTCGCGCCGGATGCGCCAGACTCGGCCGCCGAGGCATCATCCGCGGAGACGCAGACTCCTGGTGAAGAAGGGCCGGCGGTAAATGTCGCCCAGGAAGCCGCTACCGCGGCGGCGCGTCCGCAGCCCAGACAGCGCGCTCCTCGTGCACCGCGACCGGCGCCAGAAGTGCCGGCCGAATTCGAGGGTGAAGAGATGTCGGCGATGGAAATGGCATTCGCGATGGCCGGGGCCTCCACCGAAATCTCCGAGGAGAAAGCCGAGACCGGCGGCGAAGAGGATGGTCAGCAGGGCGAGTCGGCGAGTACTGAGGATGGTGACAAGTAGAGCCACGACCCTGTAACCGGTCGATCAATCCGCACGCATGACGGCGAGTCAACAGCGGTAGGTGCTGATAAGCACCTACCGCTGTTGTCGATTGTTGTGTCGCGCCGCAAAGCGTGTAGGATTAGAGCGTGCGAATGGTGGACCGAAGCGTGTCAGTTTGTGCATCGAGTCACTGCCCACCACGTCCGGAGCGATGCGGATTGCGTAGGAGTATCTGAGAACCAGTTTCTGGCGACGGATGCCGGAACTGAACCACAACCGGGGGAGCCTCAGGATGGCGGAGAAGTTCGACAAGTTCACGGATCGAGCCCGCAAGGTCCTCACGCTCGCCCAGGAAGAGGCCCAGCGGTTCAGCCATAACTACATCGGGACTGAGCACCTGTTGCTGGGACTTGTGCGCGAGGGTGATGGCGTTGCCGCGAAGGTGCTGGCGAACATGGGAGTACAACTCCCGAAAGTTCGCTCAGCGGTCGAGTTCATCATCGGTCGTGGCGAATCGATGATCATGGGCGAAATCGGCCTGACACCGCGCGCCAAAAAAGTGATCGAACTCGCGGTCGACGAGGCGCGTCGACTCAATCACCACTACATCGGGACGGAACATCTGCTGCTCGGGCTCGTCCGGGAAGGTGAAGGCGTCGCCGCCGGTGTGCTCGAGAGTCTCGGTGTCAACCTCGAAAAGGTGCGCGCCCAGGTCATGCAGGTCGTGAGCCAGAGCGCCACGCAGCAGCAGGGTAAGCAACAAACGAAAACGCCATACATGGATGCCCTCGGGTTCGACCTCACCGAAGCGGCCCGAACCAACAAGCTCGGGCCATTGGTCGGTCGCTCCGTCGAGATCGACCGTGTGATGCAGATCCTCTCAAGGCGAACCAAGAATAACCCGGCGCTGATCGGCGAGCCAGGAGTCGGGAAGACAGCGATCGTCGAGGGTCTCGCCCAGCGGATCGTCGCTGGTGACGTGCCTGAGCAACTCCAGAACAAGCGGCTCATCGCGCTCGACATCGGCGCTCTGGTGGCCGGCACCAAATATCGCGGTGAGTTCGAGGAGCGACTTAAAAAGATCGTCAACGAGGTCAAGGAAACGAAGAGCATTCTCTTCATCGATGAGTTGCACACGCTTGTCGGTGCTGGCGCCGCCGAAGGAGCGGTCGACGCCGCCAATATCCTCAAGCCGGCGTTGTCGCGCGGTGAGTTGCAGACGATCGGTGCCACGACGCTGGATGAGTACCGCAAGTACATCGAGCGAGACGCCGCGCTCGAGCGCCGGTTCCAACCCGTGCAGGTTGATGAACCGTCCGTCGAAGAGACGATCCAGATCCTCGAAGGGGTGCGTCCGCTCTACGAGGAGCACCACAACCTCAAGATCAGCGACGACTCGCTCAAGGCGGCCGCCAACTTCGCTGACCGCTACGTGACCGACCGCTTTATGCCCGACAAGGCGATCGACCTGATCGACGAGGCCGCTTCCCGGGTTCGGATGCAGCGCTCGGCGGCGCCGCCCAGTCTGAAAGAGGCGATGGCCGGTCTGCAATCGCTCCAGCGCGAGCTGGAAGCGGCTGTAAACAGCCAGGAGTTCGAGCTGGCGGCCGAGCTCCGAGACCGCGAGCGGAAGCTGCGCGACCGCATCGACTCGCAGGAGCAGACGCTCCGTGACGCTCAGTCCGAAGAGGAGACGTACGTTACCGAGGAAGACATCGCGCAGGTCGTCTCGATGTGGACCGGTATCCCGTTGGTGCGGATCGCCGGCGAGGAGTCCGCTCGGCTGATCCACATGGAGCAGGCGCTCCACGAGCGGATCATCGGCCAGGAAGAAGCCATCTCGACCCTGGCAAAAGCGGTCCGCCGCGCGCGCGCCGGCATCAAAGACCCACGGCGGCCGATCGGCTCGTTCATCTTCATGGGTCCGACTGGCACCGGCAAGAGTGAACTGGCAAAGGCGTTGGCCGAGTTCATGTTCGGCTCGCAGGATCACCTGATCAAGATCGATATGTCCGAGTTTATGGAGCGCCACGCGGTGGCGCGGCTGGTCGGTGCGCCACCGGGCTACGTCGGGTACGAGGAAGGTGGTCAGCTGACCGAGGCGGTGCGGCGTAAGTCCTATTCCGTCATCCTGCTCGACGAGATCGAGAAAGCGCACCCCGAGGCGTTTAATTTGCTCCTTCAGATCATGGAGGATGGGTCGCTGTCGGACGCCAAGGGTCGTAAGGTCGATTTCCGAAACACTATCATCATCATGACGGCCAATGTCGGCGCCGATGAAATATCGCGCGGCATGACGTTCGGTTTCACGTTCAGCACGGATGAAGACCGTACCCGGCGACAGGAATACGACACGATGAAGGACAAGGTGATGGGCCGCCTTCGCCAGACTTTCCGCCCCGAATTCCTGAACCGTATCGACGCCACAATCGTCTTTCATTCGCTGACGCAGGAACAGATTCGGCAGATCGTCGAACTGGAACTGACCAGAGTGCGACGTCAGCTCTCCGAACAAGAGATCTCACTGGACACCAGTATCGAAGCCATGGACCTGCTCGGTGAGCGTGGGTACGATCACGACTTCGGTGCCCGTCCACTCCGGCGCGTGATTCAGAACCTGATCGAGGATCCGTTGGCGGAAGGGTTGCTCAACAGCCGCATCATGCCGGGCTCCACGGTCCAGATCACCGTCGAGGACGGCGAACTCAAACTCGAACCAGTTGGGGAACTCGCGGCCGTCTAGGCGCCAACAACGCTCCAGTTAGTAGACGCGAAGGGCGGCACCCCGCCCTTGCCCTTCGCGTTGCGTTCCGCACGGTGAACGCTTCCTCTCGATGGCTCATGTAAGGAATGCGCGCACGCAATGCCAAAACAGCGAACGAGCTGGGTCTGCCAGCAGTGCGGCGCATCGAGCCCCGGCTATCTCGGCCGGTGTCCGTCGTGTGGTGCGTGGCACGCGATGGTCGAGACAATCGAGGACCGGGGACGACCCCGTGAGTTGGCCAGCAGGGCGGTTCGTACTGTGCCCCAATCGCTGGCGACCCTCGGCGGCGCTGGTCACGACCGGCTTCGTGTGCCCATTGATGAGCTTGACCGCGTGTTGGGCGGTGGGCTGGTGCGCGGCTCGCTCGTGCTCGTCGGTGGCGACCCGGGCATCGGAAAATCAACACTGATTCTGCAAGCGGCGAGTCTGCTGGCGCGCGATCAGCCGGTCGTCTATGTCTCGGCCGAAGAATCGGCGCAGCAAATCAAGCTCCGAGCTGACCGCCTGGGGATCGAGCAGGAGAACCTGCTCGTGCTTGCCGAGACGAACTTGGAGGAGATTATCGCCGCCGTGGAGTCGGTCGAGGCGGGGGTGGTCGTGATTGATTCGATCCAGACCGTCTTTCTCGACGAAGTCACGTCGGCGGCGGGCAGCGTCTCACAGGTACGGGAATGTACGTCCCGGCTCATGCAATGGGCAAAACCCCATAACGTGCCGGTCTTTGTCATAGGGCACGTCACCAAGGAAGGGACGATCGCCGGGCCGCGAGTCCTTGAGCACATGGTCGATGCGGTGCTGTACCTCGAAGGTGATCGGTATCACCAGTACCGCATCCTGCGCGCGGTTAAGAATCGCTTCGGCTCAACCGACGAGGTCGGCGTGTTCGAGATGGCAGATACCGGGCTGCGCGAGGTGCGGAACCCGTCCGAGGCGTTCCTGGAAGAGCGCTCCGAAGTGGCGTCCGGCTCCGTCGTGACGGTGACGATCGAGGGAACTCGCCCGATCTTGGTCGAGATCCAGGCACTCGCCACCCCAACCGCGTTTGGATTGCCACGGCGGAGCGCGAACGGGCTCGAAACGAGCCGACTCCAGCTCCTCTGCGCAGTCCTGCAAAAGCGTGTCGGCCTCTCCCTGGGTGCCCAGGACATCTACGCCAATGTCGTCGGCGGCTTGCGCGTTGCCGAACCGGCCGTTGACCTCGGTGTCGCGATCGCCATTGCGTCGAGCTTCCGGGATCGTCCGGTCGAGCGATCAACCGTGGTCGTGGGTGAGATCGGACTCTCCGGCGAGTTGCGGTCGGTCAATCAGCTCGACCGCCGGCTCAACGAAGCGGCGCGCCTTGGTTTCGCGCGGGTCATTGTGCCCGCCACCGTCGGCAAGCCCCACCTTACGGCTTCCGGGATCGAAATTGTGCGAGCGGCGAGCGCCGCCGAGGCAATCGAAGCCGCGATTCCGTAGTCAGCGGACCCGTTCGTGTGCAAGCTTCAGCACCTCATCGGTGAGCCGCTCGACCGCGTCACGGTGCGAGACGGAAAATGCACCTGAGGCCATCACCTGGCGGCGCTCTGAATCCTCAAGGAGCTCGAGGATCACTCGACGCAGCTGGTCCGAAGTCGCTTCGGATTGTTCCAGAATTGTAGAGCCGCCCGCGTCCGCGAGAATGCGGGCGTTCTTGCGCTGCTCATCGCCCCAGGTACCGGACAAGGGGATCAGGAGGGAAGG
>JACDBO010000332.1 GCA_013694885.1 Chloroflexia bacterium
AGCCGCAGCCGACGATGCAGTATTGGCAGCTCATCGTCCGTACTTCGGCGTCCGGCGGCGGCAGCGGGACCGAGTCGGTCGAGCGTGGGCTGGTCACCATCTTAGTTCCCCCCGTCCAGCGTGATCAGGTTGGCCGGCCAACCATAGATCAGGCCGTACATCCCGGTCGCGGTAATCGCACCGGCGGCGTCGACCGCCAGAACCACCTGCGGCAGCGGCTGGGTGGCCTTGCCCATGACCAGGATGCCGCTCTTGGCCAGGTCGAAGGTGGAGAAGTGGAGCGGGCAGGGACCGAGGACGGCATGTTCATGGTTGTAGACGGTGTCGAGGGGGGCGCCCATGTGGGCGCAAAAGGCGCTGTAGGCGACGACATCCGAGCCGGGGCCGACGCCCTCCTCCGCCGTGCGACCCTGACCGAGCTTGACGAGCATGTTGCGCTGCCCGGCCTGCGGGTAGTCGAAGAAGACCGGCTCACCATCCTTAAGGTCGGCAAGATTGGCGATCGCCACGTCAGGGTAATCTGAGTAGGCGAGGACGACCTTGTTGGCCTCTTGGGCGCCGACGCGTCGCCGGCCGACGAGGCCGGCCACGACCGCGCCGCCGCTGAGCGCGATCCCACCGGCGCTGAGGCCGACGAGCTTGACGAACGCCCGCCGGTCTACGGCCTGTTCCATGACCATGCCGCCCTCCTCCTCTTAACCGGTGCCCAGCCTGCCGACCCGGGTGATGTCGGCAGCGAGACAGTCCGGCCCGCCGCGCACGTCGCAGTGGGCGCTTATATGTGTGGTCCCTGATCTTAAGCTTGTGTATAAGGGAGAGATGGGATCGTGTCAAGATAGTTAGCCGTTGACTATGGGGAATCGTGGGGCGGTTGACGGATCAGTTCGCAGTCGCCGTCCACCGTTGGGCAGGCCCCGTGGGCCGGGTCAGCGGGAACCAGATCGCACCGGTTGCTGGCACCGAACGCCGCCTCAGGCGGGAACTCGACGGGTCGGAAGAGGCCGGCGAGGGGTGCCGTCAGGCGTGCCCACGCTTCCGGATCCAGCGAGTAGTAGACCCACTGAGCATCGCGGCGGGCGAGGACCAGGCCGGCTTTTCGCAGCTTGGCGAGGTGGTAAGAGACCAGTGGTTGGGTCAGGTCGAGCTCGTCGATGAGGTCGCAGACGCAGGTCTCAGCGCGGGCGAGGGACGTGAGGATCCGCAGGCGGTTCCGGTCGCTCAAGAACTTGAGTGTTTCCGTTGCCTCATCGAGACTCGCGTTGTCGGGGAGGGCGAGCACCATCGAGCAATCCTTCGCCTCTACAAGCCGAGGCAATGCGCAACGCACGAATATGACGGGGCGGTCCCGACCGACTCGCGCCCATCATAACGGCTGACCGGGACCTTTGCACTCATCCGGAGCAGGGCCCCGGCTGCATCAGCTTCAGACGGCTTGCTCGGCCTCCACGGCCGGGTGTTGCTCCCGCAACAACGCGAGGCCGCGGGTCGACCGCGGGTACTCGTCCGCCGGCCGGATGGGACGACGTGCCTTGGCTACGGTAGGCGGCGCAGTTCGACACCCCGCCTTCTCCCCGCGCGTCGACCAGTTGAACGAGCAAGACGACACTCCTTGCCGGCTGATATGGCGGCGTCGACCAGGAGCCGGTCAGCCAGTGGCCGGACGGCGACGGCCCGCCGCGCCCCTCCGTCGTCGTCATCCAGGCCGACAATGGCGGCCGCGTCGGCGGCTGATACCAACTCCGGCAGCTTGCCCGGCGTTCCGCCCTCACGCGATCATCCGGAGTCCGGAGACCTCGGTCCGACGGCGCGAATGCTGGCCAGCCAGAAATAGGCGGCCCAGTTGATCAGACCGAACAACTTTGCGCCGTCTTCGAGCAGGTAGGTCGCCGGGAACGGATTGATGCTCTCGGTGCGGTCGATACCAAGCGAGAAGGCGAAGGCGCCGAACGCAAGGACGAGGAAGAGGAAATCGGTCCGCGGGATCGCCGTATGGAATGCCACCACGAACCACACCAGCACGGCGGCGATTAGGGTATAGACCACATTCTCGGAGATGCCCAGATACCGTGGAAAGACGATCTCATGGAACATGAACACGTCGTCCAGCATCAACAGGGTCGTGACCAGCCCGCCGGCCAGCAGAAACCGGGCTCCTCCGTCGCGTCTGGGCTGGCCGCGGATGACGGCGTAACCGAACAGGCAGATGGCCGCCGTCGCGGCCCAGAGCAGCCCGCCGAGGGTCGCCAGGACGCCGGTGTAGACGGGCGCGCCAGCCACCTGCAGCGCGTCCCGAGTGAGGTCGGCCATCGCGACCCCTGTTCCGATCCTGACCACAACCACGATCGCGAAGACGACAACCAGCGGTGTGTAGATCAGCATCATCACCGGGCGGAACGAGCGCGCCTGCCGGCGCAGCGAACTCACGATGTCGCCCTGGTTGAATGCGTCGCGCCGCGCCGACATGTTCACGCCTCCACAACCCGCATCACGAGAGCGTGTCTCGTGTCGGGGTTCCACTCCGGCCCCGATGCCGGAACAGGCGCGAGAGACGCGACTGCCGGCCGAGATGGACGAGGTCGGCGAGTGGGTCGACGAGGCTATAGCGCAGGGAGGTCTCCCGGAAAGGGACGCTTGCCCCGGACTCCGGGGAGAATCCGCGCAACCGCTGTCGCAACATACCGCCGAATTCCGCGTAGTGCCCATGACGATAACGCGGCGAGGGAAACGGGATGTCAAGCGCCGCGAGACAGGAGAGCCAGGGAAAGTTGACGCCCATCCTCAGCGACCCAAGCAGGCTTGTCCAGTAGCGGGCGTTGACTTCGAGGATCCGCAGTTGGCCGTCGTTGGTGCTCCGCCGCAAGTCGATGTGCGCGACGCCGTTCCAGCCGGTGGCCGCCGCCCAACGGCGCGCGACCGCCAGCGCCTTCTCGTCAGTGACGAACTCGATGGCGGCCGAGGGCTTGAAATCGCGGGTTCCGAAGAGGGTGGGCCGCTGGACGGTGTACGCCAGGATGTGGCCGTCCTGGCAGAGGACACTACAGTCCACGTCCCAACCGGGCAGGAAGGTCTGGACGATCTGCGCCGCCGCCTGCTCGGCCGGCATGTCGCGCAGAAACCGCGTCACCTCCTCCGGGTAGTTAAAACGGGCAATGCCCTTCCCTCCCTCGCCGCGCATCGGCTTGACGAGGACGGGAAACGGGAGCACCAGGAGGGCGCTCTCGAAGGTAGCATCGGGCGTGTAGCGGATCGTGGCCGGAATCGGGAGGTCATGGCGCTCGGCTACCTGCGCGAACGCCCATTTGTCGATGGTGGAGCTCAGCACGGCGGGAGATGGAAGGGGAACCAGCGCCGCACGCCGCCGGAGGTCGGCGGCGTGCGTTGCGGCAAAGAGTATGGCCTCTTCAGTAACCGGCAAGAGGACATCGGCGCCGGTCTGCCGTGCCGTCTCGTGGATTACTTCGAGGCGTCGCGCGGGATCGTGGCGCGTGCGCGCGACCCGATAACTGCGCCGATGCCGCGACACACGCAGCGGCGCCCTGGCCGCTTCCGACAAGACATGGATCCGCACGTTGGGGACTTGGGCCAGACAGCGGGCAACAAGCAGGGCGAGCCATTGCTCGCCATCGATGACGAGGACCGAGATAGCGTCGGGTCTGACTGCATCGATCGTGGATACCTTCACGAATTATGAAGCGCCGTCGGCGCCTGATCGTCATGTCGCGGAATCTAGCAAGCACGCCGGACGTTAGCAATTCTCCGAGAGCGACTCCATGGCCGCATGGCCGCATCAGAGAAGAGCCAGCCATCCGTCTCCCTGATACACCCGCGAGCGCGGGCAGCGATCAACGGCTCGCGTACAATCCGCCCGGTGATCAACTTCGCGCGACGCTTCCGGCGCCAGACCGAGACCGCGGCGAGTTCCGGCCGCTCGATGGCGGCCAACGCCGCCATCGTCGCGGCGGCGTTTGTGGCGAGCCGAATCCTCGGGTTGCTGCGCGAGAT